>JAOTWJ010000086.1 GCA_029862925.1 Gemmatimonadota bacterium | reverse complement strand
GCGATCGAGGTTGGGCTGCGCCAGCCGCTTGTCGGGACGCCCGGCCTTCGTCCGCAGCACCGGGATCTCATACCAGCGTTCGTATGCCGTATCGACGTTGTGATCGGGCTTGTTGAGCGCGTAGTTGCTCGCGATCTCGGCGTCCTCGGTGAAGTAGAAGCCGGGCACGTCGGCCCGCGACTTCACCAGCCGGTTGCCGAACAGCGCGCCCCGGTTGTCCCCGCGGAACACGACCGTGCGCGCCTCCGAGCCCTGCATGAAGCGATCGAGGTTGGCCGCTACGTCCGCGCGCCCAAGCTCCACCAGCCGCCCGATCTCCTGCTCGACCGTGCGGTGCGGCAGGGCCGTGGCGATCTCGCGGCCGAACGACACGATCCCACGCTCGCCAAGCTGACGGCTGAAGGCGCGCGCCCGCGCGACGCCGATCGGGATGCCGCGCGCCGCCGCCACCCCGACCCCGACCGCAACCAGCAGGCCCAGCAGTTCGAGCGAGCTTCGGCGATCGTCGTCGTCCGTGCCGAAGTTGGCGATGAACGGGACGGGCGCGATCGACGGCAGGACCATCCCGTGCTTACGGATGAAGTCCCGCAGCGCAGGAGTGATGATGATGGCCTGGTTGCCGCCGGGCACGGCATTGACTGTCTCGGTGACGACAGCACGATTGATCCCCGTGAGCCGCTTGAACAGATCCTCGCTCGGCTCCCCACGCACCGGGACCATAATCTCGGCAGGCGTTAGCCGCTGCTGGAACCGCCCCTTCATCCGCACGGCTTCGCTGTAATCCAACACCTTCCGGTAGTAGTCGTCGAGCGCGATCTTCCGCGCTTCCCAGCGACCCTTCACCTCCTGCATCTGCTCCAGTTGGCGCCGGAGAGTTTCCTGCACACCCAATTCTGCCGATGCGGGGAGCGCGTTGTCCGCATCCCGGATCTCTCGAATGTGACGGTTGATGGTTTGTAGCCCTTCGCCCGTCTCCCCGATCAACTTGCGAACGGGCACGAGCGTCTCGTGCCGCGTAAAATCGCCCGCCAGGATGGTGTTGCGAATCTGTGCAGGCGAGGGCAGGGGAACACTCCCTTCCCAGCCGGTCGCGATGAAGGCCGCATGGGTGCGGTCGAGCGCGACCTGCGTCCATTCCTCGAAGTCCGCCAGCGGCTCGGCGAGGGCTTCCCGTGTCACCTCCTGCCCGCGCCCATCCCTCCATACGTATCGTGAGTTCGATTCGATGAAATCCTCGAACTCGACGCGGCCCACCGGGATCTCGCCTTCCCACCCCGGGAGCGCCTTCTTCAGTTTCAGGGCGATCTTTGGCAGCTTGTCGTCGTAGACGAAGGGATGGCTCGGATCACCCACCATGAGATCGGTACCGCTGAACTCGCCCTCGACTTCCCCGCGACCCACCGCTTCCCACACGTCCGGCGCGCGCTCGTTGAGCACCTCGTCGAGGCTGTGGATCGGCTCGTTGCGAAGTTGGCCGATGTCGAACCCTAGCCGATTCTCGACGTGCGATAGTGCGGCGCGCTCGAAGTCGCCCGGTGTGTTACGCGCCTCATTTGGAAATGCGAGGAGGCGCTTCCGCAGGTTGCCGTGTTCGTCCAGCGCATCCACCAGCACGGCATACCGAGGCGCGTCCCCAACCGTGGCTCCTGGCACTTTCACGGTCCGCCACTTTACACGGGGCGCCTGCTCCATCATCAGCTTCGAGTAGAGCGCGTTCTGTTGGTTGCCACTAGCCCAGGCCACGAAGGGCAGGTTCTCGTCCACGGCCTTGAGTAGGGCGTAGGTCAGCCCGACCTGCGTCCATTGGTCCGCGCTTTTCCAGAACGCCGCCAGCCGATCGGGCGCGTTCCAGAGCTTGTGTTGCCGAATAACTTCCGCGCTCGCCATCGCCTGCTGCCACCCGGGGATCGCGCTACGCGGCCAATCGACGCGAGTGCCCGCGTCCTTCAGCGACACGGACGCGAACATCACGTCGCTGAACGCCTCGGGAGCGGATCCCGGGGCCAAGTCGAAATGGACGCCATCTTCGTTGATGTCGCGCAGGAACCATTCCCCGGGTAGGTCTGTCCCGCCCCCTCCGAACCGACGCAGCGGCAGGCCGTCGAGCAGCGTGGGCAGATCGTCGGCGTAGCGGCGGAGCACCCGTTCGTCGAGGTCGCTGACGAGGGCACCGACCGTTTGCGTGATGGCGTGGCGCGACGCAATCTCGCCCGTCAAGAAGCCGGTTGGATCTCGCGCATAGCCCCCCGGCAACGGATCGAGCTTCACGTCCATCGCCTGAAGTTCGCGGACCAGCTTTTCAACCGCACCGAAGGGCGCGGATTCCTCCTGGGTGACGATGCGCCACGGCTCGCTCGTATCACGCACCCGCAGCGGCCGCGCGTTCTGTGCGTAGTCGCTTTGGATCTCCTCGATGAACAGTCCCCGCTTGACAGGACCGGGCGCACCTTCGAGCAACGCCAACTGCTCGTCGGGGATGAAGCCCGAAGGGATCTTTCCCAGCCGCTGATCGGTCCGGATGTGGACGTAGACGTTGCGCCAGTTCTCGAAGTGCCCGCCCGTGGCGCTCAGCCAGGGCCGCAACTCGGCCATCGCGCTCGCGTGCGCGGCTTCTTTCGTGAGCCCGGACCCCACGACGCTGCCGGTCCCATCCCGGACGACCCAAATGGTCGGTCCCTCGCCGCTCCGGTTCACCGTATCGAACTCCAGATTCTTCGGCAGGCCGTCTCG
This sequence comes from Gemmatimonadota bacterium, assembly GCA_029862925.1. Classification (GTDB taxonomy): domain Bacteria; phylum Gemmatimonadota; class Gemmatimonadetes; order Gemmatimonadales; family GWC2-71-9; genus JAOTWJ01. Next base: position 9,576 of record JAOTWJ010000086.1, on the reverse strand, counting down.
GATGATGCCGACATCGGCAGGATCCCAATACACCGCCGCTTCCACGTAGTCCGATCCGCCGCCCTTATCGACGGTCGTCGTCCGCCATTGGGCCTGCCACTGTGGGATTTCTGCGCCCCGCAAGTCGCTGGCCTGGCCTGCTAGTTGCTCGGCTTCTTCGGCGGCAGCCCGCAACCGGGTCCACTGGCGCTCGGTGAATAGGTCGTCCCTGACAATGAAATCCTGCTGGTGCTGCTGTTCGAGGAGTTCGTTGATCTCGTTCCGCGTCTGGCGATCCGGGATCTCGTCGATGGTATCGAAATCGAGATCCACGTCGTCGTCCACGCCCAACGCTTCGCGCAATTCCGCCTCGTCCGAGGCATCCGTCACCTGCTCCAGCCACCTCGTTCGCTCGCGGGGAGTGGCGTTGTCCCACACCATTTCCGGGATCTCGGCCGCCTCGCCTACCGGGATCAGGCCACTCTCCTCAACCTGTCGATCGAGTTGGGTGTCGATCCGCTCCATGAAGTTCTCCGCGCTCAGGTTACCCCGGCCGATCTCCTGGAGATGATCTCGCACCCACTCGTCGCCCAATGTCTCGTTGTAGGACGGCAGATCCTCGTAAATCGCGTCGATCTGATCGTCGGGGTCCAGGTCTAGGTGGATCTCGTCGCCCTCCTCGGCCATTTCTTGCACACGGAGCCGCATCCGGTTGTCCTGAGCGAAGCGAGCGATGTCCTCGCGACGCACCTTCGTGCCCGGCGGAAACTCCGCAAGCCAGGCCCGCATCCCGGAGAAGTCCAACTCGTCCTTCGAGACGTTCTTCTCCAGGTGCTTCAGCCACTGATTCACTTCGGCGGCCTCGCCGAACGGCGCCCCCTCAACTCCCTTCACCATCCGCGAGCCGACCCGATTGAACAGATCGCCGACGTAGCCGAACCGATTCCGCAACGCCTTGAGCGACGACGACGCCAGCAACGCGCCGCTGAGGCCGAGCGTCGCCATCGCGACGGGGCGCGGCACGCCTGTCTCGTCGGGATCGAGCACGGCCCCGACGCCGACACCCGCCCCGGCGCCTGCGAGCGGGCGCATCAGCGCGAGCCCGCGTAGACTTCCGGCCCCGGCGCGCACGCGCCGGATGCGTTCCCGCATGTCCGGACCTTCGAGCATGGTGGCGACGCCACGCTGTTCCAGCGCCCATTGAAGCTCGTCCCAGGGCGTCATCGTGGCGCGCGCCAGCGCCTCGTCGATCGGCTCTCCGGCCGCCATCCGCACTTGCATCTGGATCAGTTCCAACTGGCGGCCCGGGAACACCGACTCCGGTGGGCCATACCGGCCACGTGCCGCGCCGCGGAGAGCTTCGAGCCGATCGAGCCCACCGAGGAACCCGAGCGCCAGCACTTCGCCAGTCGCCACCTCGAACGCCACGCGGCCGGGCAATGAGCGGGAGATCTCGCCGAACGTGGGGCCGCCAGGGAACGGCAGCCGCGCTTCGGGACCGAGGATCGCCGCCAACCCCCCGGCGATCGACTGTTCCGGTCCCGCGGCGCTGATTGCCGCATCGACGGGCGCCCCGAAGGCGAAATCCAGCATCGCCCTCCGCGTGAACGTCGCCGGACGCAGCGCCTTCTCTAGCTTGCGTTCGAGGTTGAGCAACTGGAAATAGCGCGCCGAGCGGATCGACTGGAGCCCGCGGAGCGCAGCCAAGGCGGTCGGCACCCGGGCCGCGATCGCCCCAGGCACCATGAACATCGTGAGATCGCCGGTCAGGCGGGTCAGCACCGCCACGACCTGCGCCGCGCGCGACTGTGGCGCCCCAACCGCCTGCTCGTAGTACGCCTCGACCTGGCGCCGTGTCGCGCCGGTCGGGCGCAAGCCAGCCAGGCCGGGCGCGAACGAGGCGAACGTACCCAGCCCTTCCCCGATCGCCACCCCCGTCTGCGCCGCCTGCGCCGGGATCTGACCGTAGAGGTTCACGAGCGGAGCGCCAGGCTCCAGAACCGTGCGCGCTCGCGTGAACGCCTCCTCGGTCTGCTTCCGCTCCTCTGCTTCATCCCGCGCAGGCGGCGTGAGCCGCGGCGGGGCCTTCGTGAGATCGGTCGCCGCGCCATCGAGCACCTGCTGGAACGCCCGCGCCGCCCGCTCGTCCTGCGGAGCGAGGGCCTGCGCCTGCCGGAGCGTGTCCTTCAGTCGGGCGCTCTTGGCCTTTCCGCGCCGCGCCGTGTCGATGTCGTCAGCGCCGACGTTCGTCGTCGGCAGGACCGGCGGCTGGCTCACCTCCCCGGTTGCCCGGAGCGCCTCCGCCTTGACCCGCAGCCGCGCGTCCATTTCGCGCCGTTCCTGCGCGCGCCGGTTCTGCTCCCGGATCCGCTTCCGACGTTCCTCGATCGCCGCCTGGACCTGGGCAGCGCGATCGGGCTCGTCCGGCCTATCGGGTTGGACGGGTGGCGCCACCGCGCTGCTCCTTCGGGATCACGCTCTCGACCAGGGACTTCTCGTAGTTCGCATCGAGCAACATCCGGCGGATCTCCTCCCACTCGAAGGGCGGTGTCGTTTGCCGGAGCGCCGTCACGGCCGCATCCACTGGCAGCTTGTCCGGCCCGAGCAACGGGGTGATCGTCGCCATCTCCTTTGTCCGGCTTTCGGCGACCGCCCGACCTGGACGCGGGCTGGACGGCTGGGCTGGCCCTGGGGCCAGTCGGCCCCCCGTGGTTCGCGTCCGCTCGCCCGGCGTGGGCGCGCCTCCGGCCGCCCGCTGGTAGCTCCGCACCGCAGCCACTAGGGGATCCTCGGCCTCTCCAGGCGCGCCCAGCAGGATCTCAAGCTCGGGCGGCACGGCCGGGGCTGCGGCCCCTGCTGGAGTGAGTCCGGGGACCGGCTGGGCTGGACCGCGGTACTTGGCCCGCACCGTGCTGTCCGCCTGGTAGGTCGGATCGACGAGATACCGGACCTCGGTTAGGATGTCCGGGATCCGCGCCGCCGGGGGTGCCGTCATGGGCTCCCGCCGCAGTTGCAGGATGTGCGTCCCCGCGCTGCGGTCTGCCTGGTCGGCCCGCTCGATCGCCTGGCGATCGACCTCCGGGATCCGTTCTTGGGGCGTGCGGGTGGTCGGTTCCCGCGGCGGCTTGAGGAAGCTCGGGTTCCGGGCGAGGAAGCTCGCGTTCTCCGGGTTCCGGACCACCGCGGCCATGTCCGGGCGGCCCTGGCTCTCCCATTCCGCCGCAATGGGCTCCAGATCGTCCCTAGCGATCGTTGGGCGGGCAGCCGTCCCTCCGCTCTCGGCGAACGCCAGATCGCGCAGCGCGCCCGCCAGGCGCTCCTGCGCGAGGGCATCGTAGGCCCGGATCCGCCCCAGCCGCTCCTCGGTGCTCAGGGCCTCGTCTACCGCCGCCGCCCGGCGCTGCCGTTCGCCCGTGACGATCCGCTCCTCCTCGCGCGCGGTCCCCAACTCGCGCCCCGCACGCCCAGCCTGGACCGCACCGAACGTCCGGAGCCCAGCCCCCAGGAACGCCTCGACCTCATTCTCGGCGTTGGGATCGAACAGGTTCGCCTGGGCCGCCGCCATCAGTCCCTCGCCCAATCGACTGAGGAACGTCGGACGCCGTTGATCGACCACACCCGCGCTACCGATCTCTTGCAGCGTCATCGGGCGCCCCCGCCGCGTGAACGGCACGATCGGCTCGTCCAACTGGTCGATCGCAGCCCGCAAGTCCGGAACGTCCGCCGCGTCCAGGGGACCGCTCCGTGACGGATCGACCGGACTGAAGGCGGCTTGCCGCAGATTGGGCGACGCGAACGGTGACTCGACCCCAGGCACGAGCCCACGGAGAAGCGGGTCGTCCTCGACGCCGCCCTGCGGGCCGAGATAGCTCGGCCGCAGCCGCTGCCGTGGCAGCAGGAATGGCAATCCAGGCCCACCCATACCGACCTCCTCCTAGAAGATGCTTCCGCCGATCCCGGCCCCGGCCGCCGTCCCGACGCCAGGGATCAGGGTGCCCGCGACGCCACCACCGATCGTCCCGAGCAGCTTGCCAAGCGGGAACCCGCCGGACTTCTGACTCTGGATCGCCTCCAGCAACAGCCGGGCGATGTCCAGTTCCTCGGACCCCATCATCCGGCGCGCGGCGCCCAGCGCCTCGGTCTGCTGGAACCCGGCCCCGACCGCCGCAGGCCCCACCCGGGCCAGCGCCTCGGTCAGGTTCCGCGTGAAGTCGTCGCTCGTGTTCCGCACCACCCGGAGTTCCTCCGAGGAGACGTTGCCCCCGAACCGGCTCGCGATGTTCGCCTGCGAGCCTGCCAGCAGCTTCTCGAAGTCCCGCAGCGCAGGGGCCGCTGCGCCCTGCGCGGCCTGCTGGAAGAACGGCAGGAACTGCTGCGCCTGGCCGGTCGGATTCTGCAACGCCTGCATCAGCATCCGCTGGACATCCTCGGTCTGCCCCTGGCGCCGGGCGAGATCCTGGCTGGCCTGCTGCGCGAACCGCTTGGTGTCCTTACCCTTTTTCCCGGAGATCGGGACGAACGGTGTCGTCATGGCTCCCCCTCGATCGCTTCATGGACCGACCCAAGCTTGGTGTCCACGGCCAGGATGTCCTCGGCCTGACTCACGTTCATCTGTGCCCGCAACCCGAGCGCGCCCTTGGGCTCGCCGAACCAGGCTGCCTTCAGGAGTTCCAGCGCCCCTTCGGAGAGCGCCAGCGTGCCGCCCTCGTCCCGGAGGTACGTCGTTTTCTCGTTCGGCTGGCCCGCGGCGTACTGGTAGGCCAGGCCCCGGAACTGCCGCGCGAGCGAGACGGCATCATCGAGCGCGTACTTCTTCTCGTCCATCGCCAGCCCACCGCGCTGCGCGGGCAGGTTGAACGCGGTGTAGAGCAGGATGAACGCGATCGCGTCCTCGGGCGCGCGGTCACCGTTCTGGACGACCCCTTCGCGGTCCCAGGGCGCGAACAGCAACTGATACTGGCGTGGCATAGATCCTCCTGCCCTCAAGTTAGCTGGCTTGCGCCGTGAACCCTATCCGGATCCCGTGCACCCCGACCGTCCCGAACGGCCCTTGCCGAAGCGCGATCGTCTCGCCCGGCCGGATCGTCAATTGCTTCCGCTGCGTCCCGGCCGGATTCGCATACATCGCCAACTGCGGCGCCGGGCTCGTCTCGTCCGTATACAGATTGCCCGCCGCCAGCGGCCCGCCGGTTGCCGTGCCTCCCGTGGGCAGGGAGCGCACCACCACCTGCGCGGGCAAGTTGGCGTCAGTGGTGTCGAACTTGTCCGCCGTCAACACCGTCCCTACCGTCGCCGCCACGCTCATGCGGACGATCTCATAGGCAAGTTGGATCCCGACGATCGCCGCCGTGTTCCGGTGGTACAGTTCGGCCTCCGTCAGGCGCAGCACGACACCGGACCCGACGCCGTTCTCGATTTGAAGCGTGATCCGGTTGGCAACGGGCGTGAGCCCGCTCACCTGAAAGCTGTACGTCGGCTGGGTCGCCATCTAGGTCGTTTCCGCCGTGAAGGCCACCCGCAGCGCGATCAGTCCGGCCGCACCCAGCGGCCCGGTATTGATCCGCAAGCCCTGATTCTCGCGCAGCGTGATCTGCTTGCGCTCGCCCGTCCCGTAGTTCTCGTAGAGCGGGATCTGCGGCTGCGGATTGATGCCTTCCTCGGTATAGATGTTGCCGACCGCGATCGCGCTGCCCGTCTGCGTCGCCCCGCCGGTCGGGACCATCCGGGCCGTGATTTGCGCCGGGATCGTGGCGTCGGCCGTGTCGAGTTTGTCAGCCGTGAGCGCCGTGCCCGCCGTCCCGATCGCCGTGGTTCGGAACACTTCCAGCGAGGTCGCGATGCCCGTGACGGCCGCACTGTTCCGCGTCCACGCCTCGATCTGGAGAATCCGCACGACGCGGCCCGAGCCCGTGGCGTTGAACAGATCGAACATCAATTTGTTCACCGCGATCACCTGGCCGATGGTAAAGGCAAAGCTGTACGTCGCGAGCGGACTCACCGCCCCACCCGCAGGCGGGGCTGCCCACGCACCATCGGCCCGCAGGAAGTTGGCCGTTCCGCCTCCACTCAAGGGCACCAACCCCTTGAGCGTGCTCGTGAACAGGTCGAGCAGCGTCGTCGCCTGGGTGCCGGTGAGTTCCTCGATCACGCCCGCGCCCGCGGTGATGCGGCCCAGGAAGCGCGAGGTCGCGCTGACGTTCTGGATCTTCCCATAGGCCAGCGTTCCGTCCGTGACCTGGGCACCGACCAGTTGCGCGGCCACGATGTTCGCCGCCACGCGCCCCAGCACGACGTTCGTGCCAATCGCGAAATCCGTGGGGTCCGCGGCGCCCCCGGTCGCGTTCGCCTTGACCGATTGTGCGGCCATATTCGCGAGCTTCGTGTTGTCCACCGCGTCGTTGGCGATCTGCGTCGTGCCCACGGTGTTCGCGCCGACCGACAGATCGACCGGCACGTTCTCGTAGACGGCGCCCGTGTGCCGCTTGAGGATGTTGACCGAGGTATCCCACCAGATCGTTCCGGCCCCGAGGGCGGGCGCCACGCCCACCTTCGCCAGCACGCCGAGCGCCGTGGGGTCGCTGATGGTGCTCGCCGTCTGCGTGGCACCTCCGGCACTCACCCGGCCCTGCGCGTCGGTCGTGACGCTCACGTAGGTGCCCGGGGTGCCGACGTTCGGCAGCCCGAGGGTGACGTTGGCGTTCGGGCCGCCATCGCCCAGGCTAAGGTGCCCGGCGGTTACCGCCAGCACCCGCTCGGCCGTCAGGGTCGCGTCGAGGCCGATCACGACGTAGCTCGCGCCGACCGGCGCCCCACCTCCGGCGGCGGGCGCGTTGATGGTGATGTCGATTTCGTCGGAGCCCGGATCGTCCGCGATCGTGAGCGTGACGTTCGTGCCCTCGATCAGGTTCAGCCGTCGCCGCCGCCCCACGTCCGCTCCGGTGTTCTTTCGGACGACGATCGTCGGGAACAGCACCTCGTAGCGCGCCCCATCCCAGGTCAGCACGTGATCGACGCTCGGCACGTTGGCCGGGCCATCGGTCAACTGCGACATGAGGTGGCTGTGGCCCGCAGCCGCGAACGCCGTCGAGTCCAGCCCGTCGAGCAGGTCGGCGTTCAGGTTCGTCACCTTCGTGATGCTGGCAACGGCGAACGGCGCGGTGCCCGTCACGACCGAGGAGATAACCTGCTGGGTGAAGGTGTTGATCGCGGTAAAGGATTGCGCCACGTTCAGCGCCGCCAGCGTGGCGTCCGCGTTCGGGAACGTCATCGTGCGCGAGGCCGTCATGCCGGTGGATGACAAGCCCACACGCGCTGTCGCACTCGCCCCAATGTAGAACACCGTCTGATTCGTGCCAAAGAATCGGCCGAGTGCCGTGCGAATGTCTACGTCGATGATGCCTTGTGACGGGTTCTGAAACGAGACGAACCCGATTACCTGCCGCATGTTGGGATGGACGGGCGGCACGTCCGTGAACGCACCCAGCGTCACCGCCGACAGATAGAGCCGCGTGCCCTCGGGGTAGGCGTTCGTGTTGAGGCCGCCGATCCGTCCGAGTGCCATCACCCGGCCGAAATTGTTGTGCCCGGTCGTCTCCAGCATCATGCCGTTGGCGGTCGTGTCCTCGTCATCCGCCAGCGCCTTCGCGACGGTCGGCACCTGGCCGGTCGCGCCCGTGATCGTCACCAACTCGCCGGGGTTGATTGTCACGCCGCTCGTGTTCCGCACTCGGAACACGTTGTCCCGCATCAACTGCTGTTCCAGGCCCGCGTCGTCGAGGAACTTCAGGAACGTGAAGCCATTCTGATCCTGCGCGAACACCCGCGCGAGGTTGGCCCCCGGCGTCACAGGGACGGCAATCTCCGCGAGATCGAGGTAGTTGTTGAACCGTGTGAAGTCCGCGAACGTGACGCCTGCATTGAGCGAGGCCCCGAACCCATCGACCTCTCCAGAGATATTCGGGGTGAACAGCCGCGTGCCGACGTGGATCTCGCGCGGGCGCCCGAGCGTGTTGGCGGCGAAGGTATCGGACACCTTGCCCCACACGCGCGTATTGTCGATGGTGTTGGGCGTTGCCAGTGACCCGTCGAAGGCGATCTGAAGCTGCTGCGTGCCCGTCTGCACGCGGCCAAACGCCACGCCCGCCGTGAAGAAGGCGATCTGGCTCGTCGCCGACATCCGCGAGGAGCCGCCCCCAATGAGAATGTTGCCGAACTCGGTCCCTGGCCCACCTGTGCGGCCAGTGTTCGCCACCGCGAAGCTGAACGGTCGGTCGAAGTTGGGGTCGGTGTCCTCAATCCCGATCCGCGCGATCCGGCTGCTGCCTGCGGCTGTGGCGATCGTGTCGGCGAGCACCAACTGGATCGGCTTACCGACGATCATCGTGGCAACGTCGGCGTGTCCCGGCGTCCCGCCGGTCGGGAAGCCGACGTTGTTGAAGTCCACACGGAACCGCGCACCGACGATCGCCTGGTCGAAGCCGACGAAGGTGTTGGCCTCATCCTCGTAGGCGATCTCTGGCGGCAGTTGGGCGCGGGAAATGAGCCCGCCGGTCCCGAGCACCGTGACCCAGCCAGTGCCGATCACATAGACGTAAGGGTGGGGACCGTTGATCGTGTTCACCAGCACGAACGTAGGCTGATTTGCGCTCGGCGGATCGACCGGGACGACCGTCCGCAGCGCCAGCCGTAGGCCGGACTGATTGATGCCGCCGTTCTGCAACCGCTCGAACATGGCGGCCTGCTGCTGCTGCATGGGCTCCAGATCGAGCCCGGGATCGAAGCGGGATTGCCCGCGCGCGACGCCAGCGGGGATCGTCACGTCGGCTCCGCAACCGTCGCGACGGCTTCCGCGAGCGGATGGTCCGCCGAGTACACGCCCATCACATCGACCCGCCCGCTCCGCTCCAGCACCTCGATCTCCACCTCAACCCAGGTCGCCATGCGCGCAGCGGGGATCTCGACTTCCTGCCGGAGATAGGCCGAGGTCGGAGGGGCAGCCAGCACCACGGTCGTCGCCGGGAGCCGCTGCACGAAGTCCACGATCGGCGTCACCCGCACCCGCGCCCCGCCGAACTGCCAGCCGAACATGACGTAGATGCGCCGCAACCGCGTCCGGCCCGTGTTGCCGATCGGGGCGAACGGCTGGGTGCGGAGCTTCAGTGGCCCATCCACGCCTAGCCCCGCCTCGGGCGCGCGCGAGAAGGTCACATCGCCCTGACGCCCCCAGGTTTCCTTCGCCAAGTACCACAACTCGGCGGCCTTCTCGGTGTTGTCGTTGCCCGTCTGGCAGGCGTGCACGTATTCCGGCATCACGGCCCCACGATCGGCAGGTCGGTGACTTCGATCGGCGCCGGGGTGGCTTGCACCGCCGCAGACAGATCGCCCGTCGTGGACTCGGCCCGCAGCCAGAACCACAGCAGGTCGCCGTTCTCGTAATTCGTGGGATCCTCCCACTCGCCGCTCGCGGGATCGAGCCCCTGCGCGGGCGTCACCCGCACCGCGGCCGGGAAGGAGTTGCTGCGCGCTCGGTAGACATGGATCGCCACGTTCACCGTCCCGACCTGCGGGGTCCAGCCCACCCGCGCCCGCGCCGTCGCC
>JAOTWJ010000085.1 GCA_029862925.1 Gemmatimonadota bacterium | reverse complement strand
CTGTTCCTTGGAGGCGAAATGGCGATACAGCGGCGGGTGATGGCGGTGGCAACGGGGCTCCTGCTGACCGTGGGCACGGGGCTAGGCGCCCAGACGGTGCCGACCTTCCGGGAGGTGACCGGCCGCACGTTCGGCGAGCGGATCACCCAGCATTTCGAGATGGAACGCTACCTCCTCCAACTGGCGCAGACCCCCCGGGTCCGGGTGGTGCGCCAGGGAGAGAGCTGGGAGGGCCGCCCGCTCTGGATTGCCATCGTCACGAGTCCCGAGAACCACGCCCGGCTCCAGGCCATCCGCGACGGGTCGCTCCGGCTGCGCGACCCGCGGGGCCTGGACCCCGCCGCGGCCGAGCGGTTGCTCGCCGACCAGCCGGCGGTGGTCTGGTTCGGCGGCTCGATCCACGGATTCGAGCTGTCGGGGGCCGAAGGGGCGCTCAAGCTGCTCGAGCACCTCACCACCCGCAACGACCCCGCCACGCTCGAGGCGCTGCGGAACACCGTCGTCCTGATCGACCCCATGCTCAACCCCGACGGGCGGGACGCGTTCGCCCACCTCAACCACGAGTCGATCGGTCGGATACCGTCGGGCGACCGGGACGACTGGTCCAACGATTTCAGCGGCTGGCAGAGCCTCAAGTTCCGGACGGGCCACTACTACTTCGACACCAACCGCGACTGGTTCGCGCACACCCAGAACGAGTCGCGCTACCGGGTGGCGTTCCTGCGACAGTGGGCGCCGCAGGTGGCGGTGGACATGCACGAGATGGGGCCCGACGCCGAGTTCTACTTCGACCCGCCCGGCGATCCCACCAACCCCCATTTCCCGGCGTTCGCCTCCCGCTGGTTCACGCAGTTCGGCGCCGCCTACGCCGCGTCGTTCGACTCGGCGGGCTTCGAGTACATGACCCGTGAGCGGTACAACTACTTCTATCCGGGCTACACCTCCAACCGCGGCTACCAGGGCGCGGTGGCGATGCTGTTCGAGCAGGGTTCCACCCGCGGGCTCACGCTCGAGCGCGGGGACGGCTCGGTGCGGACGCTGGCCGACGCGCTGGAGCAGCAGTACGTGGCCGCCTGGACGGCGGTCCGGGTGGCCGCCACCCGGCGCGACGCCCTGCTGCGCGACTATCTCGCCTCCCAGCAGGCGGTGGTGAACGGCACCGATCCGGGCCGCGGCAGCGTGCGCCGCTACGTGCTCGACCCCACCGGCGGCGACCCGCTGCTGGTGCGCGAGCTGGTGCACCTGCTGGCGCGAAACGACATCGCCGTGGGCGTCACCGGCGAGCCGGTTCGGCTGTCGGGCCTCCAGGACCGCACCGGCCGGGCCACGGGTGACCGCGCGTTTCCCGCGGGGAGCTACGTGATCGAGACGGCGCAGCCCGCGGGACGGTTGGTCCGCACCCTGCTGGCCCCCGAAACGCCGCTGCCCGCCGACTTCCTCCGCGCCGCTCGCGCCCGCGTGGAACGCGCCGAGAACCCCCGCTTCTACGACATCACGGCGTGGTCGCTGCCGCTCCTATTCAACGTGGACATGTTCGGCAGCACCGACGCGCGGACGATTGCGCTGGCACCCGCCGCGCACCCTGACACGTCGGCCGCGGCCGGCGCTGGGGGCACGGCACCGGCAGCCGGCGCCTACGCCCTCCTCCTGGACGGCGCCAACGCCGCCACGACCGCGGCCCTCTGGCATCTGCGCCAGCAGGGCCATCGCGTGGGCGTGCTCACCGCCCCCACGCAACTCCGCGGCGCCGCGGTTCCCGGCGGCACGGGTATCGTGCGCCTCGGCCAGAACGATTCCACCGTCGCGCGTGCCGTGGCGGAGCTGGCCGATCGCTACGGGATCGGCGTGATCACGGCCGCCACCGGGCTCGCCGATTCCGGGTTCCCGTCGCTCGGCTCGGGCGACCACACGTTCAACCTCCAGCCCGTGCGCGTCGGTCTGCTCGCCGAAGACGGCATCCAGGGCTACTCGTTCGGCTGGACGTGGTACACGCTCGACCGGCAGTACGAGATCCCGGTGACGGTCATCCGCACCCGCTCGGTGCGCCGGATGGAGCTGGAGCGCTACGACGTGCTGGTGATTCCCGAGGCAAACGCCACCGCGCTCGCGGAGGCGCTGGGCGACTCGGGCGCCGGACGGCTGGAGCGCTGGGTGCGGGACGGCGGCACGCTGGTGACCGTGGGCGCCGCGTCCCAATTCGCCCGCGAGCGGTTCAAGCTCGCCCTGCGGGACTGGTACGAGACGGACCCGGGCAAGAAAGCGCAGCGGTTCGACGTGCCGGGCGCCATCTTCGCCGTCGAGCTGGAGATGCAGCACTGGGCGTCGGCGGGCTACCGGGCGGCCACCGTCCCCGCCATCGTCACGTCTCCCACGCTCTACTTGGCCCCCGACGGACCGCCCAACGCGCGCCAGCGCGTCATCGCGCGCTACGCCGCCGCCCCGCGCCTCGCGGGGCACGCGTGGGCGGAGACGCTGGAACGCGCGCCCGGCGCCGTGTTCGCCTACGAAGAGCGCGTCGGCGCGGGCCGGGTGATCGCCTTCGCCGAAGAGATGAGCTTCCGCGCGTTTGCCCGCAGCACGAATCGGCTGTTCCTGAACGCGGTGGTGCTGGGGCCGAGTGCGCCGTAAGAAAACGGGATGACGGGATCACGGGATGGTGCGCAGGACGTACGATCCCGTCATCCCGTCATCAAGTAGGCTCTCGTCACCCAGAATATCGCTGCCGCAAATGCACCGGTTCCGCCTTCCGCCGGAGCCGCAGGTTCAGCATCTCCACGAACACCGAGAAACCCATCGCGAAGTAGATGTACCCTTTCGGGATGTGCTGCCCCAGGCCTTCGGCCACGAGCGAGAATCCGATCAGGAGCAGGAAGCTCAAGGCCAGCATCTTCACCGTGGGCCGCTGGTCCACGAACTCGCTGATCGGCCGGGCGGCCACCATCATCACGCCCACGGCCACGACGATCGCGGTGACCATCACCCACAGCTGCCGGGCCATCCCCACGGCGGTGATCACCGAGTCGAGCGAGAAGACCATGTCGAGCACCATGATCTGCGCGATGATCGCCCAGAATCCGGCGCGCACCTTGGCGCTTTTGTGACCTTCCTCACCTTCGAGCTTGTCGTGAATCTCGAATGTGGCTTTGGCCAGCAGGAACAGGCCGCCCGCGATGAGGATCAGATCCCGGCCCGACACGGCGTGTCCGAACACGGCGAACAGCGGGGCCGTGAGCCGCGCGAGCCAGGCGATGGTGAGCAGCAGCAGGATCCGCATCACCATCGCCCCGCCGAGTCCCAGGCGGTACGCCTTGGGGCGCTGGGCGGGCGGCAGCTTGCCGGCCACGATGGAGATGAAGATGATGTTGTCGATTCCGAGGACGATCTCGAGAACCGTGAGCGTGATCAGCGCGACGAGCCATTCCATGGGCGGATGGGGGTGGGAGACAGGGTGGTGGTCCGGGTGGCGCGAAAGATAGGCGGGGGCCGTCGGTGCGACAGGAGATGGCCGGCGCGCGGTATCGCGGGTACGGGCGAAGTCGTTATTTTCGTTGGCCGTTCCCGATGCCGTCCGCGCCATTCATCGCTTCCGCCGGAGGGGTGTCCGTGCGTCATGCCGTCTTGCTGCTCGCGGCCGCGCTCCTGGTCGCGTGCGAGAGCGGCCCGGCCGACCTCACGGTCGGCGCCGTCGAGTTCCGGGGCCCGCCGGGCAGCCTGGCCCCCCGTCTCGGGGTCACGGGCGACCGCGCGGTGCTGAGCTGGCTGGAGCCGGCCGGCGCCGGGCGGCACGCGTTGCGCGTGGCGACGCTCGCGGACACCGGATGGGTGCCCGCCGGCACCGTCGTCGTGCACGACTCCCTGTTCGTGAACTGGGCCGACGTGCCGTCGGTGCTGCCGCTCACCGACGGCACCTGGCTCGCCCACTGGCTCGAGAAGACCGCCCCCAGCACGTACGCCTATCACGTCCGTATGGCGTTGTCGTCGGACGCCGGCCGCACGTGGGGCGCGCCGTTCTCGCCGCACGGCGACCGCTCGCCCACCGAGCACGGCTTCGTGGCGATGGTGCCGTGGGGTGGCGGCGCGGCCGCCGTCTGGCTCGACGGCCGCAACACTCTCGCGCCCACCCGCCCACCCGCCCACCCGCCCACCCGCGGGGCGGAAGGGGAGGGCGGGGCCGGCCCCATGTCCCTCCGCTTCACCACCATCCGCTCGTCCGGCGCCGTTGCTCCCGACGTGGAGCTGGATGCCCGGGTATGCGACTGCTGCCAGACCGCCATCGCGCCCACCCGGCATGGGCTGCTCGTGGCCTATCGCGATCGGTCGCCCGCAGAGATCCGCGACATCGTCGTCACACGGCTGGTGGACGACCAGTGGACCGCGCCGCGGCCCGTGGCCGACGACGGCTGGTACTATCCCGGCTGTCCGGTGAACGGCCCCGCCGTCGCCACCGCCGGTGACACGGTGGTGGTCGTGTGGTTCACCGCCGCGCACGACACGGCGCGCGTCTTCGCCGCGATCTCCCACGACGGCGGCGCGCGTTTCGGCCCCCGCGTGCGCATCCACGACGAACGTCCCGTGGGACGTGTGGACGTGGTGTGGTGGCGGGGCGCCGCGCTGGTGGCGTGGCTCGAGGAAACCGCCGATGCCGGGGCCGTGCGCGTGCGGCGGCTCGCCGCCGACGGGCGCCCCGGGCCCGCGGTCACCGTGGCGCCCACCAGCGTCGCGCGCGCCGCGGGGTTCCCGCGCCTCGCGCCGGTGGGGACCGCCGTGCTCGTCGCCTGGACCGATCCCGAGGCCACGGGGGGCGTGCGCGTCGCCCGGGTGCGCGGCGGATCCTGATGGCCGCGCGCCGCCGTCGCCTGCCCGCCGGCGTACGCTACGGGCTCCGCATCGGCACCGCCGCCGCGGTGCTCGGCGCCGGCCTCGTCGTCGGGTTCCGGCGCAGCGGGCCGCTCCCGCCACTCGGGCCGTTCCTCGATCCCGTGCACGGGGTCTGGGCGGTGGCCGCGCAGGCGGAGGTCCCCACGCGCATCGCGGTGCCCACGCTCGCCGATACCGTGCGCGTCGTGTTCGACGACCGGGCCGTGCCGCACGTGTTCGCGCGCAACGAAGCGGACGCGGCGCGCGTGCTGGGCTACCTCCACGCGTGGTTCCGGCTGTTCCAGCTCGAGCTCCAGACGCGCGTCGCGGCCGGCCGGCTGGCGGAATGGCTGGGGCCGTCACTGCTCGGGTTCGATCGGCAGCAGCGGGCCCTGGCCCTGGCCTGGAGCGCCGACCGCGAGTACGAGCGGCTCGCCCCCGAGTCGCGGCTCGCCGCCGTGCTCGACGCCTACGCCGAAGGCGTCAACGCGCGGATCGCGGAGCTGGGCCCGCGCGACCTGCCGCTCGAGTATCGGCTGCTGGCCACCCGCCCCGCCGCCTGGCAACCGGTGCACACGCTCTACCTCATGAAGCGGATGGGCTACACGCTCGCCTATCTGCCCGACGAGCTCACCTACGAGCGGCTGGTGCAGGCCGTCGGGCCCGCGGCGGCGGCGGCGCTGCTCCCCGTCAACAGCCCCATCCAGCAGCCCATCGTGCCCAGCCCGCGCACCCCGCGCGTGGACACGCTCATCCTCCCGCCCCCGGTGCTGCCGCTCCCCGCGCGGGCCGACAGCGCCGTGGCGTGGGATCCCGACCCGGACCGGCGCGACGCGAGCAACAACTGGGTCGTCGCCCCGTGGCGCACCGCCGACGGCCACGCCCTGCTCGCCGGCGACCCGCACCTCGATCTCAGCCTCCCGTCCATCTGGTTCGAGGCGCATCTCGTGGTGCCCGACACGTTCGACCTCTACGGCGTCACGTTCCCCGGCGCGCCGCTCGTGGCGATCGGGTTCAACCGGAACGTGGCCTGGAGCTTCACCAACACCGGCGCCGACGTGCTCGACTTCTACGAGGAGGAGCTCGACGATCCCGTGCGGCCGAGCCGCTACCGCGTGGACGGCGCGTGGCGGCCGCTCGAGAGCCGTATCGAGCGCTACCGCGGACCCGACGGCCGGGTGCTGGCCCAGGACACGCTGTACGTCACCCATCGCGGGCCGCTGCGCCGCGCCGACAGGCACGCCCGCTCGATGCGGTGGACCGTGCTCGACGCGCAGAACGTCGAAGCCCTGCGGGAGGCCGGGCGCGCGCGCAGCGTGGTGGAGTGGCTCACGGCCATGGAAGGGTTCCGGGCGCCGATCCAGAACGGGCTCGTGGCCGACCGCGGCGGCGACATCGCGGTGCTGGCGGCGGGGGCGTATCCCATCCGGCCACCCGGCGGCAGCGGCCTCTCGGTCTGGGACGGGCGCACCAGCGCGAGTGACTGGCAGGGCACGCTGCCCCCCGCGCGCTATCCGTACGCCCGCAACCCCACGCAGGGGTTCCTCGCGTCGGCCAACCAGCAGCCGCTCGATCCCAGGGTCGACCCGGCGTACCTCGGCGCCGCCTGGCCGTCGCCGTGGCGCGCGATGCGCATCAACCAGCTGCTGCGCGCCGACTCCAGCGTCACGCCCGACGACATGCGCCGCTTCCAGACCGACCCGGGGAGCGCGCGCGCCGACTGGTTCGTGCCGGAGTTCCTCGCCGCGGTCGAGCGCGAAGCCGCCGCGGGGCACGCCTCGGAAGACGCGCGGACGGCCGCCCGGCTGCTCGCCGCCTGGGATCGCCGCTACACGCGCACCGACGAGCGCGCCGTGCTGTTCGAGTATGCCATGGAAGCGCTCGACGGCCGCACCTGGGACGAGTTCGCCACCGGTCCGGCCCGCGGCTATTCGCCCTCCAGCACCATTCTCGCCATCCTGCTGCGCCAGCCGGCCAATCGCTGGTGGGACGACCGGCGCACGGCGGACGTCCTCGAGACGCGCGACGTCGTGCTCAGCGAGAGCCTGGCCGAGGGCTACCGCCGGGCCGTGACGGCCCTGGGCCCGCCCGACGGCGGCGGCTGGCGGTGGGACCGCGTGCGGCATCAGAACATCTGGCATCCGCTCCGGTTCCGCGCGCTCTCGGCGCTGGAGATCCCGGTGCAGGGCGGGCCCGGTCTGCTCAATCCCTCGGCGGGGTCCGGCACGCACGGCGCCAGCTGGCGGATGGTGGTCGAGCTGGGGCCCGACGTGCGCGCCTGGGGCGTGTATCCCGGCGGGCAGTCCGGCAACCCGCTCAGCGCCTGGTACACCGACCGACTGCCGCGCTGGGTGGCGGGCGAGCTCGATCCGCTGCCGTTCCCGGCCACGCCGGACGCGCTGCCGGCCGACCGGCGGCTCGCCGAGGTCGTGGCCGTGCCCGTGCCGCGGGGGGGCTCGTGAGGCGCCATCTCCTGCTGCTCGTGGTGCTGGCGCTCGCCATGGCCGTCGCCACCTGGTGGCTCGGCTGGTGGAGCGTCCCGGTCGTCGGCGCGGCCTGGGGAGCCGCCCGGCGCGGCGAGGGGCGGCCGGCCACCACCGCCGGCGTCGCCGCGGCGCTCGCCTGGGTGGGACTGCTCGCCCTGGTGGCCAATCGCGGCCCGGTGGGCGAGTTGTCCCGCACCCTGGGTGGGGTGATGGAGGCCCCGGGATGGGTGCCCCTGCTGCTGGCGCTGCTGTTTCCGGCACTGCTCGCCGGCTCCGCGGCGGCCCTCGCCGGGGCGCTCCAGCGCCGGGGGCCGGCGGCATGACGCCACGACGCCCCCAATCCAGCTTGACAGGCCGCTCGACTGCTCCGAAGGTAGAGGTTATGCCCTTGCGAACCCCGCTGCTCTTTGTCGTTGCCGTCGCCTTCTCGCTCACCTGCGTCGTGCCCACGGACAAGTCGGGCGACCTCCGGGTCGAGCTGAGCCCGCTTCCCACCCTGCTCGTCAAGGACAGCGTGCGGCTCGCGGCCGTGCTGATGGACGCGGCGGGCGACACCGTGCCCGCGGTCATCACCTACTCGTCGAGCGACGCCACCGTGCTCAACGTGGACTCCACCGGCCTGCTCCGGGCCGTCGGGACCGGCACCGCGACGCTCACCATCCGGGCGGTCGCGTTCGAGTCGGCCGCGCCCGCCGTGCAGGTGCTGCGCGTGCGCGGCAAGCTGGAGGTGGACAGCGTCCGGCCCATGAGCGTGCGGTTCGGCGACTCGCTCGAGATCTTCGGCGTGGGACTGGAGCCCGATTCGCTGTTCTCGATCACGCTGGGCGGGGTCATCGCGCAGATCTCCGGTTTCTTCCCCGCCGACAGCACCCAGCCGGAGCGCGAGGGCATGCTGCGCGTCTGGGTGCCGCCGCCGGCGCCGCGCCGCGCCACGCTGGCGCTGCTCGGATTCGCGGGCGGGCTGTTCGTGCCCGACTCGTTCGACGTGGCCCAGCGCGACCTCTACGAGTTCAACGACACGGTGCCGTGGGCGCTGGGTCCGCTGCCCAACGGGATCTTCAATCCCGCGCTCGCGCTCGAGCCGCGGTTCCGCGAAGACGGGGTCGCCACCATTCAGCGCGATCCCACCGACTGGTACACGTTCACCAACACCGCGGCGGGCGACCGCACCATCGTGTTCTTCTCGTCCGGGGCCGGGGCGCAGGCGTTCGGCGTGTTCCTCACCGACTCGCTGTGGTGGTCGAGCCCGCTGCGCGACTTCCGCGTCGGGAGCAGCGCGTGGACGGTGGGACTCCAGACCTACCTCTGTGGCGGCCGGTCGATCACCAGCAACGGCGAGCCGGTGCGGATCGAGGAGGTGCTGTTCCCGCTCTCGATCATCGCCATCCGCGGCCTGCCGGCGGGCACCTACCACATTCTCGCGCCGTACGTCCCGTTCGGGCAGCCGAGCCCGTACGAGCTGCTGATCGCCAACTCGTATCTGTCGGTGCTCCCGCCGGACGCGGCGGAGGAGAACGACTACTGCGACGTCGCGACGCCCATTCTGGGGGCGCCGCCGAGTCCGCTCACGATCGACAACCCGCACGACATCGACTGGTTCACGTTCACCGTCGGGCCGCCGAGCCTGTTCAGCGCGCGCGTGACCGCGTCCCATCCCGATGCGGATCTCGATCTCTATCTGGTGCGGGATTTCCGGCCCGACTCCCTGCCGCTGATTCGCGCGTCCTCGCTCTCCGGCCAGGTGGACTCGCTCTCGGCCCTGTTGCCGGGCGGGAACTACTTCCTGATCGTGGTGGATTTCCCCGGGCAGTCCACGCAGTACGCGCTCACCACCACCGTGAACGCGGCGGGGGCGGCCCTGCGGAGCGAGCCGGCGGGGGCGGCGGCGGCCGAGCGCGACGCCGATCTCGCGCGGCTCAAGGCCAAGCGGGTGGCGGCGGCGGCGGCGCGGCCCGCGCTCTCGCCCGCGGTCCGCGCCCTGGTGGAGCGCGCGCGACGGTGAGCACGGTCGCCTGCGTCGCGTGCCAGACGCCGCTGCCGGATGGGAGTCGGTTCTGTCCCACCTGCGGTGCCGACTCGACCAATCCCGGCAGCGGGCCGCGCACCAGTACGGGGGTCACCGACCTGCTGGCGCAGCTGCGCACCGCCGTGAGCGACCAGTACGAGATCACGCGCATGCTCGGCCGCGGCGGCATGGGCGCCGTCTTCCTCGCGGTGGACCGCAAGCTCGACCGCGAGGTGGCGATCAAGGTGCTGCCGCCCGATTTGGCGCACGACCAGCAGTTCGTGGGCCGGTTCGAGCACGAAGCGCGCACGGCGGCCAAGCTCGATCACCCCGGCATCATTCCCATCTATGCCGTCGAGGCCGAGCAGGACCTGCACTACTTCGTGATGAAGTACGTGCGCGGCCGCTCGCTCGACAGCCTCATCGCCGCGGGCCCGATGCCCGTGGATCTGGTGCAGAAGCTGCTGTGGGAATCGGCCTGCGCGCTCGGGCACGCGCATCAGCGCGGCGTGGTGCACCGCGACATCAAGCCGGCCAACATCATGCTCGACGAGCAGAGCCGCGCCCTGCTCACCGATTTCGGCATCTCCAAGGCGCTCCAGTCGGCCTCGTCGTTCACCGCCACCGGCCAGGTGATCGGCACGCCGCACTACATGAGCCCCGAGCAGGCCAAAGGCGAGGACGTGGGCGGCGCGAGCGACCAGTACTCGCTCGCGGTGGTGGGCTACCGCATGCTCGCCGGCCGGCTGCCGTTCGAAGACGACTCCATCCACACGGTCATCTACAAGCAGGTGTTTCAGGACGCGCCGCCGCTGCGCGGGTTCCGGGCCGAGGTGCCGGAGTTCCTGGCCAAGGCGCTGCACCGCGCGATGAGCAAGAAACCGTCCGACCGGTTCCCCACGATGGAGGAGTTCGCGACGGCCGTCTGGCCGGAGAACCCCGTGGCGCCGCGCGCCGCGGGCGCCACGCTCGTGCGGCGCGCGTCGTACACCTCCACCGAGGCGCCCACCGAGATCTCGCATCCGGCCGTGCCGACCCGCGTAACCAGTCCACGCCCGCAGCCGAAGAAGAAGACCGGTGCGCGCTGGGCGGTGGCCCTGGCGCTGCTGGTGGTGCTGGGTGGCGGGGGCACGTCCATGCTGTTTCTCACTCCCGCGGGCGCGCGCCTGCTCGAGCGCACGGGGCTCCGCGCGTTGAACGCCTCGCGCACCCAGCCACCGGAGATGCGGGCCGGCGACCTCGGCCCCGTGGGAACGGCGGCCGCGACGGGCGCGCCCGTCGAGTCCACCACCGTCGCCGCCACCGCGCCCGACACCGCGCCGCCGGCCGCGCCCGTGCAGCAGCCGGTGAGCCGACCGCCCGTCCAGCAACCGGCTCCCCGCACCACGCCGCCGGTGCAGCCGCGCCCGGCGACGCCGGTCACGGGATTCCTGTCGATCAACTCCACCCCGTCGGGGCTGGTCGTCGTGAACGGCCGCGAGTACGACAACACGCCGCAACGCATCGAGCTGCCCGTGGGGCAGTATCTGGTGGAGGTGCGGCGGGAAGGATGCGAGACGTGGCGCGAGACGCTCACCATCACCGGCGGCAATCCCACGCGCAAAGCCCCCAGCCTCAAGTGCGAGGGACCGTGAGACGGACCGCCACGCTGCTGCTCGGACTGCTCGTGCCGGCGCCGGCCGCCGCGCAGCAGCATCCCGATGCGCGCGCCGCCACCAACGCCTACCGCGAGGCCGACTTCGGCGGAGCGGTGACCGCGGCCCGGCGCGCGCTGCGCGCCACGCTCTCCGCCAGCGATCGGGCCGCCGTGTACGAAGTGCTCGGCTACGCGTATGCCGCGCTCGATTCCAGCCGCCAGGCCACCGACGCGTTCAAGGAGCTGATCTTCATCGCCCCCGACCGCGAGCCCGATCCCAACGTCGTCTCGCCACGCATCACGTCGCTCTACGCCTCGGCGCTGGGGCAGGTGCTCGTCGTGCGTCGCGCCGCGGTGGACAGCGCCACGTTCGTGGCGGGGCAGGGCACCGTGCCGATCCGGTTCCAGGTCTCCCGCGCCGCGCGCGTGATCGTCCGGGCGGAAGGCCAGGGCGTGGACATCCGCATCGACTCGCTCCTGGCCGCGGGTACCACCCGCACCGCGTGGGACGCGCTGCTGCCCGACGGCACCCCCGTGCCCGCCGGCGACTACCGCGTGATCGTCACCGCCACCGAAGGACGCAACGAGTACGCCACGCCGCTCCGCGTGCGGATCGAGCACGGCGCCGTAGACACGGTACCGCATCTCGCGCGGCTCGAGGGCTACGCCGAGCAGGAGGAATACGTGCGGCCGCCGCGCGACTGGCGTCCCCTGGGCATCGCCGCGCTCATCGCCGGCGCCGGGGTGGGCGCATCGCTCGCGCTCGAGAACCAGGATCTGGGCTCGTCGCCCCGCCGCGAGATCGGCGGCGCGTCCCTGCTCACGCTCGGCATCGGGCTCGTGATGAGTCTGCGGCGGCCCGATCCCGAGCCCGTCGAGGCCAACATCCGCTACAACCGACTGCTGCGCGAGCAGCTCGCCCAGCAGAACGCGCAGATCGCCGCGGAGAACGTGCTGCGGCGCCGGCAGGTGCAGCTCACCATCGCGCCGGGCGGTGCGCCGTGAGGGCGGTCCTGCTGGTCGGCGCCGGGTTGGCGTGCGCCGCGCCCACCCTCGCCGCGCAGCACGTCCGGTTCGGCGTCCACGCCGTCGGCATCACGCATACCGAGATCTCCGAGGCCAGCCAGGCCGAGGGCGCCGGCATCGGCGGCCTGATCAGCGTGCGGGTGGGACGGTTCGGCGTGGACCTGAGTGGCCACACGGCCAAGCTCGACTCGGTCAACGGCGGGCCCGCGTTCGACCTGCTCCAGGGTGACGTCCGCGCCAGCGTGCGCATCGCCTCCGGCTTTGCGTTCGAGGTGGGCGCCGGCCGCCGCGCCGTCGACCCCGAGTTCACCGCCCAGGACGTCGGGTTCGGGCGCGCCGGCATCCTGAGCGAGTTCCAGTTGGCCAGTATCGGCAGCGTGTGGG
>JAOTWJ010000009.1 GCA_029862925.1 Gemmatimonadota bacterium | reverse complement strand
GAGTTCTACGCCGCGCTGCGGGAGCGGGGCCTCGGGGCGGTGAACATCGACCAGCCCGTCTTCCGCCACTCCATCAAGCCCGGCGCGGAAGTGACCGGGCTGCTGGGCTACGTGCGGCTCCACGGTCGCAATTACGAGAACTGGTTTCGCGACAACGCCGAGTCGCATGAGCGGTACGACTACCTCTACTCCAAGACCGAGTTGGACGCGTGGCTGCAGCGGATTCATGAGGTGGCCGAGCGGGCGCGGGATACCTACGTGATCACCAACAACCACTACCGCGGGCAGGCGCCCACCAACGCGCTCATGCTCCGCCGCATGGACGGCGCCGACATCGACGTGCCGCCAGCGCTGGCGGCGGCGTTTCGGGACGCGTTTGCGAGCGTGGGGCATGCGGCGGAGGGATCTGATCACCGGAGCTGAGGAGCGTGGGCGTCCGCAACCGGAGTCTGCTGCGGCGTCCATGTTTCTCGCTCGGCGTGTCGCGACTAGTTTGGGAGAGGCGTCGGTCGGGCCCTTCGCAGGAGGTCGGGCTATGCGCAGCCGCTGGTTGGGGTTGGTTATCGCTGCTGCCGCCACTGCGTTCTCGATCTGGGCCTATCCGCGGCTCCCCGCCATCGTTCCCACCCACTGGAACCTGCGGGGGGAGCCCGATGGGTTCTCGTCGCGGCTCTTGGCGGTCAGCCTGCTTCCCCTCGTGATGGTCGCGCTCGCCGGGATGCTGCAGATCCTCCCCAAGATCGACCCCAAGGGGGAGAACTACGCCAAGTTCGCCTCGGTCTACTGGCTGCTGGTGAATGGCATCTTGCTGTTTCTTGGCCTTCTCCACGTGTCCATGCTCGCGAACGGGCTGGGGTTCCCGGTCAGCATTCCGCGGGTGGTGCCCATCGGGGTCGGCCTCCTGTTCGTCCTGATCGGGAGCTACCTGGGGCAGATCGAGCCGAACTGGTTCGTCGGCATCCGCACGCCGTGGACGCTGTCGAGTGACGCCGTGTGGCGGCGGACGCACCGCACCGGAGGCCGGCTCTTCGTGTTGGGCGGCGTGCTGATGATGGCGACCGCCTTCCTTCGTCAGGTGACCATGGTCGTCGTGTTCGTGCTGACGATGGCGCTCGTCGCGGTGATTCCTGTGGTCCAGTCCTACGTTCTGTGGAAGCGGGAGCGTTCCTCATGAAGCCCGTCCTCATCGCGGCCGGTGTCGGCCTGCTCACCCTCGTTCGGCTGTCCGCCGCCCAGGAACCGCCACCGGCGGACTCGTCCCCGATGCTGCGGGCGGACACCGTGCCCCCGCCAGGCGTGACCGAAACCGCGTTCGTGTTCCGCAGCGGTGCGCTCCGGCTGGCGGGCACCCTCACGGAGCCGCGGACGGCCGGACGTGTGCCGATCGCGATCCTCGTTGCCGGGTCGGGCCCGACCGACAGGAACGGGAACTCCGCGGCAGGGTTGCGGACCAACACCTACGCCCAGCTCGCGTGGGGTCTTGCCGAGCGCGGCGTCGCGTCGTTGCGGTACGACAAGCGGGTGTTGCCGACTGCGGAAGGCGCGGTGGACATGGCGACGCTGTCGTTCGACGACTTCGCGGACGACGTCGTCGGCGCGGCGGCGGCCATCCGGGCGACGGACCGGTACGGCAAGATCGTGGTGGCGGGGCACAGTGAGGGAGCCGGGTTGGCGATCCGGGCGGCCGCACGCGGCCTCCAGGCGGACGGCCTGGTGCTCGTGGCCGGAGCCGGCCGGCCCATGCTGCAGATCCTGCACGAGCAGGTGGGGCGGCAGGTGGATGCCACGGCACTGCTCGCGTTCGACAGCGCGATGGCCCGCTATGTCCGGGGTGAGCCGCCGGGTGAGGTGCCGCAGGGGCTGGCGGCCCTGTTCGTGCCCGCGCACCAGCGCTTCGTGTCCGGACTCGCGGCCTACGACCCCACCGCGGAGTTGGCGCGCGTCACGGTGCCGGTGCTGATCGTGCAGGGCGAAACCGATATTCAGATCCGGCCCGTGGATGCCGAGCGGCTCCGGGCGGCACGGCCGGATGCCCGGCTCGTGCTCCTGCCGGAAACGAACCACGTGCTGAAGCACGCCACCGACACGACGCTGCTCGCGCAGCTCGTGACCTACCGGGATCCGACCCTGCCGGTGGAGCCCGCGGCCGTCGAAGCCATTGCCGCCTGGGTGGCCGCGCTGCGGTGAGGGGCGCGCGGAAGGGCTAGTAGGGGCTTTCCCGCTCCCGCGCCTGGTTGAGGTCGATCATCCGCACGCCGCCGGGGTACTCCGCCAGCGGCGCGCTCTCGAGGTTGGTGAGCTTGCGGACGTCCGCCGCGATGCGTTGCGCGGCCTCGTGGATGGCGCGGGCCGATGCCCGCTGCTCCTCCGTCATCCCGCGTTCGAGTTCGGCCAGCATGTGGCTCTCCGCCACGATGGTCGTGAGGGCGTTGTTCAGCTCGTGCCGAATTGTCACGGCCAACTGCCCGATCCCCGCCAGCCGCTCCGTTTCCAGGGCGCGCTGATACCGGTCGTGCAACTCCTGCGACAGCCACCCCACGCTGATGGAGAGCGCGCCGTACGACGTGTAGATGGGCACGCTGATGCGCCAGTCTCCGATCCGGAGGGCAAAGACGCGGGCCACCTCTACGCCGAGAAACACGATGGTGCCGACGAGCAGGCCCACGAGCGCGCCGCGCAGGCCGTAGTGCAACGCCAGCAAGAACGCCGGCGCCAGCGTGATCAGCCACACCAGATCGTCGTACTGGCTGGGGCCCCGCGGCAGCGTGAGCAGCGCGATGATCGGGACAAGGTACGAAGCAATGCAGTAGATCACGAACCGCGCACTCAGCGGCGGAACGTGGATCATGTGCTGCAGTTTCGTGAGCCGCTCGATCCGCGCGAGCCATCTCATGGGGTCACCCTTCCGTGCCAGAAACCGGTGCCGCCGTGGGTGTCGGGAAACTGCGTCCAACGCCTGCAGACCCCGAAATACTAAGGGTCCGCCCCAAGGTGCGCATGGGCGTGAACCCACGCTAGGCCCGGGGTTGCCAGAGCTGAAGCTGGGCCTGGAGATCCCGCCGGGCGGCCGGATCGGTCGGCGGCTCGTAGATGGGAAGCCTCACCTCCGCCGCCATCCGGCGCAGGCGGCGCGACAGGGCGCGCCGGTAGGGCGCAGGCACATGTGCCCCCCGCCGGTAGACAGCGCGGTACCGGGCGGCGAGGCGCGGGGAGTACCGGTCGACCACTGGGAGAAGCGGTTCGCGCACCGCGGCATAGACGCGGAGCGGATGCCCGTGCACGTGGCGGGCGCCGCAGCGCTGTGCGGCGCGGAAGAGAGCACGGAGCGAGGTGGCCGTGTCAGTGATGCCGGGCAGGACGGGGGCGCAAATCAGACCCGCGTTCACGCCGGCCGCGCACAAGCGTTGCAGCGCCCGCAGACGAACGCGCGGGAGCGGAGAACGCCGCTCGAAGCGCCGCACGAGCATGGGATCGACGGAGATGAGCGAGATGTGCACCGCCACGTGATGGCGCTGCTGCAGGGCGAGCAGCAGGGACACGTCCCGCTGCACGAGGGGGCTCTTGGTGACGATCTCGATGCCGAGCGCGCGTTCCCGCACGAGACGTTCGAGTACCAGCCGAGTGAGTCCGTATCGTCGCTCCGCGGGCTGGTACGGATCGGTTGCGGTGCCGATCGCGAGGGTCTGAGGCGCCGCGCGGGCGCGCACCTGCACTCGGCGGAGATCCCGGTCGAGCGCGGCCACCGCATCCTCTCGTCGCTTCACCAGGATCACCCGCTCGAACGACTCCCAGGGCTGCGGGAGCGCGCGGAGGCGAGCGGCGGTCGCGGCTGGGATGCCGTCGTCGTCGCCGGCGCGGTCGAGGGCATAGCGATGGGCGTAACGCGCGTAGCAGTACGAACAGGCGAACTCGCAGCCCACGTAGGGATTGAGCGACCAGAACGGCATCCCGGTGGACTCCGGCGGGTTGAGCAGCGCGCGGGTCGGGGACTCGAGGAAGTCCGTGCCGCGGGCGCGACGGTCTAAGGCCGGTAGCTTCAGCCGCACAACCCCCACCCGCATCCCGGACAGTGGACGCAACCCGAGGCACGCACCCACGGAGTGCCGCACTCAGGGCATTGGCCAGACCGGCGATCGGATCGATCAGGATACAAGCCATTGTCGTAGAACAACTTGCCATGCCACGGTGCGGCCGGAGAGGGGCTTGGCTCGTGGCTCTCGGGCAGGGGGCCGGTGTCCATGAAACCGAATATATCCCGAAGATCTCCGGGCGCCAGCCTCGGCTGCGGTGGTACGAGAGACCGGGCAGTCCCTACGCGATCTCCGCACCGAACAGTGCCGCTTCCAGCGTGGGTGTCGAGAGTCGTGGATGACGCACCGGAGCGAGCTGAAGCCACTGCTCTAGTGCACGCAGGCCCGGCGCCGACAGACGGCTTGCCAGCTCACGCTCCGCTCCAACCGCGACCCCGGCACGGAGTCGTTCCAACACCCCGTCCAGCAGCACGAGCATCATCCGATCGCGGGCTCGCGCGGCCGCGCGCGCGAGTGCGAGCACCCGGCGGAAGAGCCGCCGACCTTCGTGGTGATGCGGGCCGACGAGGGCTCGTCGAGCACGGTGCGCGACCGTCCGTCGGATGGCCGCGAGCGTGGGGCCGTCGGGCGCCTCGGCCGACTCCGCCAGATCCGTGCGGTCAGCCACCGCCCAGTCGGCCGGTCGTCCATCGTGCCGCACCACCTCGCGGACCGGCCCGTGCGGCGTCTCCCAGGAGAGCACGCAGACGGTGCCGGCGCCGCGGAGTGTGGCGTGCCCGCGCGCGGGGGTCCCGCTCCGTCGGGCCGCGCGTTCCCGTTGTTCGAGCGTTCCCCCGTCTACGCCCCCCTTGCCCACTCGGCTGGTGGTGGGAACGACGAGTGCGAGCTGGAGTCGTGCCTTGCGGGTGATCGCCTCCACCAGGCGGAGCGGCCGCTCGAGGATCGTCGGCGGTACGAACCACCACACGTCCACGCGGGCATGCCTGGACCCGAGGCGCGCCAAACGCCCGAGGCGCTGCGCCAGGCGGAGCGGCGTCCACGGGAGATCGTAGTGCACGATCCCGTCGGCGTCCTGGAGGTTCAGGCCCTCGCTGGCGAGATCGGTCGCGAGGAGAACCTGAATTCGCTGCGACTCGGGGACCGGACTCCGCCCCCGCGCAAGAGGAGCGAAGAGCGAGAACGCGTCGTCGGGTGTGACCGGACCGGATGCGATCCGCGCCCCGCGCGCGGCGACCGTCGCCACTCGATGCCAGTGGAGGTGGCGCGCCAAGTCCAGCGCCGTCGCGCGGGACGTGGTAAACACCACCGTCTTTCGGTCTCGGCGGGTCGCGAGGACCTGCAGGACCGCGTCCCGCTTGGGTGAAACCGCAGCCTCCCGCACGACACGCTCGAGGGCGTCCAGCCGATCGCGTTCGCGGTCGAGCGCCGCGGTGTCGAGCGGCTGCCTGAGGCCGGATTGGAGCTCGAGCGGCAGCTGGGGGTCGTCGTCCGGGCCAAAGAGGCGTCGGGCGATGCCCCGGGGCAGTGCCTCGCCGGTGCTGGCCGCATGCGCCGCACGGCTCAGGTAGGCCCGGTGCCGACGCAGTGACTCCCTCAACGCCGCCGGCGAGGAGGACAGCCTCATGAACAGGTGGTGGCGCAGGAGCGTGCGGGCGTCGCCGGTGAGGGGCGGAAACGCGAGTCCGCGGATGGCGCGCACGCAGCGCCGCAGCTGCTCGGGGGGTACGCTGGGGTGTTTCAGCACTTCCGTGTCGTGCGGTACGGGCATGTGATGCCCCAGGCGCGCGACCGCGGCGCTGCGCGCGACGACCAGCGGCGCTACGGCGTGCAGCAGTGGCTCCGGAGCCCCCGAGACCGCGCCCGCCAGCGAGGGGACGCCCAACCCAGCCAACGCGTGGTCGGCCAGGAACAGGCGAAGGAGGTGCACGAGGTCGGCACTGCGGTTGACGACGGGCGTTGCCGTGAGCAGCAGGACTGCGGCGTCGCGGATCTGCCGCGCGAGCGCGTCGTAGCGACGAGTGGCCGGGTTGCGGAAACGATGCGCCTCGTCGACCACCAGCAGGTCAGCCGGCACTAGGAGCGCGTCGCGACTGAGCGCTTCGTGCGTCACGATCCGCGCGGCCACGCCGCGCGCGGCGGCAAGGTCGCGCCATTGGGTTCGTACGGTGGCTGGCACGACGAGGGTCACGCGGCGATATCGGGTGGCGAGCGCGAGCGCTAGCCAGCTCTTGCCGAGCCCGACGGCATCGGCAAGCAGGGCACCATCGAAGATGCGCAGCGCGGCCGCGAGGCGCGGCGCCGCATCTCGCTGGTGTGGCAGCAGCCACGCGGGCGGATCCCAGCGGGCGTCCCACACCCCGCGCGCCGCGAACCGAATCGCGCCGATCACGTCCTCGGGTGATCGCCGGGGCCCGGGGTCGGCGAGCCAGGCGGCAGGCTCGCGCACGGTGACGAGGGCGTCAGCCGAGATCGTCGGCCAACGCGCGCAGGTCGCGACGGACTGCGGTCGGGAGGGCGAGGGCCTCTGCCACCGCGCGGTCCAGGTCATCCTGATCGACATCTCGATCTCGGTGCGCGCGGGCGCTGAGATCCGCGACCGCGTCGCTGGTGGCACCGGGCGTCGGCACGGGCACCGCGCCGGTCGCGCGGGCGTTGTGCCGGCGATATCCGCCGCGCGCCTCGTCGCTCGTGGCGCGGAGGAGGACACGCGCCCACGTGCTGTTGAGCGTCGCCGCAAGGACGAGCGCGGAACGAGCATCGGCCGGCGCGGCCACGTAACAGGAATTGAGGGGTACGGCGTCGGGATGGACGGCATCCAGCGCCACGGCCTGCAGGTGGCGCGCGATATCGGCCCACACGACCCGGTGCGGCCGAACCGCGCCGCGCACCCGAAAGAGGCACCACGGGGGTCCGCGCTGGTAGTCCGCGCGACCGTGGAGCTGCGCCGTGATGCGGTGCGCATAGGCGGCGGTGTGGGTCGGCAGGCGGTGGCGGCACCGGCCCGAGCGGTCGTAGGGCCACAGGACGACGCGCGTCGGCGTCGCCGCGAAGGCGGCGACGTCACGTCCACGCAGCACCGGTCGGAGCAGATCCTGCTCGAGCTCCACGAGATCGTCGCCGAAACGGACGACGACCGTCCGGCGATCCCGTTCTACGACGCGGCCGACGAGTGCGCGATCGGCACCCGTCTTGAGGCCGAGACTGGGGCGGGCGACGTCCGTCAGGGGCCGAGCGACGGCGCGCAGCCGGTCAAGCGCCGCACGACCGGACGCCGGCACGAGCACCCACGGCCCGGGCGCGGTCAGGCAGGTCTGCGGCAGGCTGTGCGTACCGGCGAAGTCGAGGGCCACCTGATGCGACGGTGCGGCGGGGACGCGCTTTGCGACGACCGCCAGGGGATACACCGTGGCGTCGAAGCGCTGTCCGGTCCCCTCGCGAACTCGGTGCACGCAGGCGAGCGTGGTCTCGCACGCCAGGGCGGCACGCGCCCGCTGGCCGTAAGCAGCCGACGCGACCTTGCTCGGAAGCAGGAACCCCACGGCGCCGCCCGGAGCAGTGAGCTCGAAGGCCCGCTCGAGGAACGCCACCGCGAGGTCCGGGAGATGCCGGAAGCCGGTCCCGGGTGCAGTCTGCCACCACGTGAAGCGTTCTTTCAGGGCCGCACGCTGCTCGGCCGGGAGGCGCTCGGCGCGGACCCACGGCGGGTTGCCGACGACGGCGGTGAACCCGCCGCCCGCCATGATCTCGGGGTAGTGGACCTCGAAGGCAAAGAATGGGACTGTGCCGTCGGCCAGGCGACGCGCGGCCACCCGGAGCGCGCGCCTTTGGCGGCGCAGCACCTGGTAGTGCCGCCGCTGCGTGCGCGTCAGGCCGCTGCGGCCGCCGAACAGGTCGCGTCCGCGGGCGGCGGCGACGAGATCCTTCAGCGCTTCGCGCATGCGGTCGGCGGCCTCGTGCACGAGTGTTCGCGCGGTGGCGAGCTCGGCCACGCGCAGCGTGGGTAGCGGGGCGTCCCGATCGGCACCGGCCGCGTCGTACACGGCTGCCCGGGCACGCCCGACCGTGCCCGACGACCGCGCGACGGCCAGCGGGATCCCGAGTGCGCGGGCAGCGCCGAGCGGATCGAACAGCGTGTCACCCTGGCGGACGATGCCGTTCAGGTTTGGGAGCGGGGCCACGCGGGCGAGGTCGGTCTCCGGATCGTCCGCGATCACGGCAAGCCAGAGACGCAACTCGGCCAGGCGCACGGCGACGGGGTTGAGGTCTACGCCGAAGAGGTGGTCGCGCAGGATGCGACGCCGGAGTTCGCAGAGTGAAGTGGCGCGCGCGGTGAGTCCGGCCCAGGCGCGCGTGAGGAGCTCCAGGGCGCCGAGCAGGAAGGCTCCCGATCCGACCGCGGGATCGAGCAGTCGCACCGCCCCGAGCCGCCGTCTGGCGATCAGCCGTTCGCGCGCGCCGGCCGGCGCTCCGGCGAGCACACGTGCCGCCGCGTCGGCCGAAAACGCACGGCCATCCGTGAGGGCCGCCGTCACGGTCGCCGCGACCAGGTCGCGCACGAGCTGCTCCGGCGTGTAGAACGTGCCGGTCTGCTGACGTTCGTCTGTCGCCATCACGCCTTCAAACGTGCGTCCCAGCATGTCGGGCGCGATGGTGCCCACCGCCGAGCCCTCGCGCACGCAGAACCGGAACCGCTCGAACACGTCGTCGAACGTGTCTCGCCACAACTCGTTGGAGAATCCGACGACGCGGATGCGGCGCTCGACGGGATGAGGTTCGAACAGGCCGCCATTCAGGTACGGGACGCCGCCGAACCGAGCGCCGTGCGTACGGGCCGCGACGGGCCGGTTGAGGGTCCCGAAGAACAGGGGGTGGAGTACGCCGCGATGGAACGGTTTCCGGCGGGCGAGCGCGTCGTCGAGTAATGCCGGGAGAAAATCGGTCCGCCCGTCGAGCCAGCCCTTTGCCTGCACGAAGTAGAGAAACAGGACCCGCGTGAGCGTCAGCAGGGCGACGAGCCGCCGGTCGGCCGACGACCCCGCCGGCACCGCGGCGGTCATCCGCTCGAGCACACTCCGGAAGGCGGTAAAGAACCGGGCGCCGACACCCTCACCCGCCAGGAGGTCGCCGACGCGGAGCGCGTGCGCCAGCGCCGTCGCGTCCGCGCGCGGCCCCAGATCGGCGAGGATCTGGAGCGCGACGGGGTCTGGTGTGCACGGGTCGAGTACCAGGACGGGGCCGGCGCCCGGGGCACCGAGCTGGGGAGCCGCGAGCGCGAGCTGGACGCCGTCGACGGCGGCAACGGCGGCAACGAGGGACGGCCTCGCGGTCGCGGCCAACTGTCGCGCCTTCTGGCTGGCAACGCGGCGCGCATCGCCGGCGTTGCCGGCGAGTACACGGAAACCGCGCCACCGAGCGACGACGAGCCAGCCGTCGCCGTCGGGTGTGGCGTCCGGCGCATAGCCCAGCGCGGCAAAGAGGGGGCCGAGGTCGCGGCGGTCGCGGACACGGTGGAGGAGATCGCGGAGCATGGGGAGTGGCCAATGGCGACCCCCAGCCTAGGGAGCGGGCGAGGAACGGCCGTCGTCAGATCGTCGCGCGGCGTCACAAATCCGCGCGGCAGGGGGCGGATCAGCACCGGCGCGGGGCCGCGCCGGTGCTGGGATCAGGTGGCGGCGGCCTTGAGGAAGGGCAGTGCGTACCCCTTGGCCTTCATGGCGTTCTCGAGCGACGCCTTGTCGACCGACTTCATGTACGCCTCCTTGGGTTCGACGAGCTTGCGCTCCACGAGATCGAGCAGGGAGTCGTTCAGGGTGACCATCCCCACCTTGCGGTTCGTCTGCATGATGGACGGGATCTGATACGTCTTCCCCTCGCGAACCAGATTGCTCACCGCCGGGATCGACAGCAGGATTTCGCGGGCAGCCACGCGCCCGCCGCCGACCTTCTGACAGAGCGTCTGGGCGATGACGCCGCGCAGCGACTCCGACAGCATCACGCGGATCTGCGGCTGTCGGTCACCCGGAAACTGGTCAATGATGCGGTCGACGGTGGACACGGCCGTCGTCGTGTGCAACGTCCCGAAGACGAGGTGGCCGGTTTCGGCGGTCTCGATCGCGATCGCGACGGTCTCGAGGTCGCGCAGCTCGCCGATGAGCACGATATCGGGATCTTCGCGCAACGCGGCCCGCAGGCCCGACTTGAAGGACTGCGTGTGCAGGCCTACCTGGCGGTGGGTGACGAGGCAGCGCTTGCTCTCGTGGACGAACTCGACGGGATCCTCGATCGTGAGGATGTGCTCCTCACGCTCGCGGTTCATGAGGTCCACGAGGGCGGCGAGCGTCGTCGACTTGCCGGACCCCGTCGGACCGGTCACCACCACGAGACCCTTGGTGAGGTAGCAGAGCTTTTGGACCTCCCGGCTGATGCCCAGCTGGTCGCACGTGGGGATCGCGCTCGGAATCACGCGGAACACCCCCATCGGGCCGCGCCGGTCGCGCGCCGCGTTGCAGCGGAAGCGGGCGACGCCCTCGATCTCGTAGGCGTAATCGGCATCGCCGGTCTCGGCATGCTGCGTGACGTCCTTCGGCAGCATGATGCTCTCGAGCATCTGTTGCAGATCGTCCGCCGTGAGTGGCGCCTCGTCCGTGCGGGCGAGCTTGCCGTCCCGGCGGATCACGGGCGGCTCCCCGACCCGGAGGTGCAGGTCCGACCCGCCCGTCTCGACGAGCATCGTGAGCAGGCGATCGAGCTCCGTCCGGGCGGCCGAGGGCCTGCGTGCCTCGGAATCGCGTACGGCCGCACGTGGAACGGGTGCGGCGGCCGGTGCGTCCTGGGTCGCCGGGGCCGCGGCGGCCGGCGTCAGCAGGGCGGTGGTGCGGCCGTCGTCGGTCCGGAGGGTCACCTGCACTTCGCCAGCCGGTGCCTGATACGCGAATTGCAGCGCCGCGTCCGACGCCATCCGGCCGCGGAGCTCCTGCGGGGCGATTTCCTTCAGGAGAGCGGTCACCTGGCCGGCGGTGAGCGCCTCCCGCGTCATGGGATGCGCGGTGTTCCCCCGCATGAGGCAGATCGGTTTCCCTTCCGCCACCGAAAGTCCGGTGCCGGACTGCTGCTGCATGACTTCAATGAACCGGTTGAGTCGGGCCACGGAATCCTCAGTCTTGGGGGTGAACGTGGCGCACCAGGGTGCGGTTGATGTACCACGTAGTCGCCTCGTCCTCGAGCGCGAAGAAGCGCTCGGGCTCGTTCATGAAGTCGAGCGCGCGCGAGTTCGCGGGCGGCATCTCGAAGGCGGCCGTCCCGCGGTACTCGGTGCCGCCGACCATCCGTACCACCAGGTCGACGGATTTCGCGATGGAACGCCGCTCGGCGTCCGGCAGCTGCGGCTCGCGTTCGCAAATGACGACCGCGGTCTGCGTCTTGGCGAGCAGGGCCACCTCCCCCGACGGCAGGCTCAGGGGGAAGAACCCTTCCGGCCGGTTCAGCATCTCGAGTGGCGTCTCGGGCCCGAGGTGATTGGCGGACCCCGGCTGGAGATGGAGGTCGCCGCACAGCGAGATCCCCTCCGAGAAGATGACCTCGGCCGGTACGCGCTCGGTCTTGGACCACTGGTTCATGGGGGCGGCTCTCGCATCGGGGGTGGTGGGTCCAGGGATTGGCGCCGGACACACGGGCGGGTCAATATGGCCCGCGCGCCGGACTCCGAACCGTGACGAAGTTCACGCTCGGCGCCGGGCGGGGCCGCTGTTCCGCCGGTCAGATGCCGGTGTGCGGCCGCCAGATCCAGATTGCGGGCGATGGGTGGCGGCCAGACGCCGCGCGCGAGCGCGTCATCGACTGCAACGCGCTCGCGATCGAGCAGGCGCAGGAGCGGCTCCTCCAACAGGCCGGCGCCCCGGGCCGCCGCCAGTTCGTCCTCGTCCAGCCAGGTGCCGGCCCCGCCGGTTGCAGGGAGCCAGTGATCGAGGAACAGGTCGGTGCAATACCAGTCCCCGCCGTCCATGCGGATGGGAGCACGGAGGTTCGTGTACCAGCCGGTGAACGTACCGTCGCTGAGGTGAAACCGCCCGACATCACGGCAGAGGTCCGGGAACACGAACCAGACCACGGGTGCCCCAGCCGACAGAATCCGGCGGCCATCGGCGTGGGCGTCCTCGCCGCGGTAGTCCGCGAGCAGGGTGACCTTCACCTCCGGCCGGTCGAGCACGAGCAGCTCGTCGAAGACCGTGGTGCCACGGTCGGGCCGGTGGTAGTGAACTCGCACGGATGGCCAGGGGTCGGCGACGGTGGACTCACGCCCCATGCGGCGCTCGCCAGCCGCGGTCACCGTCGTCCGGGGGCCCCGTGCGACCATTCCCTAGGCTCCGGCCGGTCCGCTCCCGCCGGCCTTCGCGCCACCGAGGTTGAACAGCCGGAACGCCGGTGCCTCGTAGGTCTTGGGCAGGTAACTCGGCGGGATCGTCACCTGATTGCCGTCCCGCATGGCGCCGTAATGCGGCGACATGATCTCCACTCCCGCCTCGTTGAACGCGTCCTGGATGTGCTGGTGCAGCTCGGAGTAGGTCCGCGCCATGATGTTCGGCGTGTCTGTGTAGGCGTTCAGCTCGTAGCTCACATAGAAATCGTCCAGGCTGGTTTGCAGCACGAACGGCGTCGGTTCCTTCATGACGCCACCCGTCCGGCTCGCGGCGTCGATGAGCAGCTGGTGCACCTGTTTCCAGGGGACGTCGTAGCCGATCGTGACGCCCGTGTGGAGGACGAGGCCGCCCTCCTTGGCCGTCGAGCTGTAATTGATAATGTGGCTCGACAAGACCATCGCGTTCGGGACCGTGATGTCCACGTTCTTGATCGTGCGCACCCGCGTGATGAGCAGGGTCTTCTCCACGATGTCGCCCACCGTATCGGCGATCTTCACTCGGTCCCCCAGTTGGAAGGGGCGCATGTAGGTCATCACGACACCGGCGACCACGTTCGCGATGGCCGACGACGATCCGAACGAGATCAAGACCCCGAGGAAGACCGAGATGCCTTTGAACGCGGCCGTGTCCGAACCCGGCAGGTACGGGTAGATGACGATCGCGGCAAAGACGAAGACCAGGAACCGGACGATCTTGTATGTCGGTTCGGCCCAGTCCGTGTGGAAACTCGGCAACGAGATCGCCCCGGTCTCGATGCCCTGAAAGAACACGTGGATGAACTTGAGGACGTAGCGGAAGATGACGACGATCACCACGACCGCGAACAGACTCGGCAGGTAGGCCACGAAGGCGGACCACGCGTTCCCCGCCGGATCGATGACGTAGCGGAACAACCGGTCGCTCAGGTCCCGGGTCCACGGGAAGAAGCTGAGCACGAGCGGCAGGTAGATGTAGAGGACGAACACCACCGCCACGATGCGGAGAATGCGTGCCGTACCAATGAGCGTGTCGGTCAGGCGATTGGCCGAGAGCAGCTCCAGCCTCTGAATGCGGAGGGACGGGATCCGCGTCCCGCGCCAGCTCTCCAGCTTCTGGTACAGCCGAGGGAACACCCAGTTGAAGATGCGGAACAGCACCACCAGCACTGCGGTCGCGAGAATCGTCCACACGACGCCGAGCAGGATGCTCTTGAGGCTTGCGCCGGCCTCGCCGGCGCGCACCGCCTCCTGTATCCGGAGTGCATACTGCTGCGCCACTTGGATCCGCGGGAACCCCGACTCCACCGCGTCGCGCTCGGTGACGGTCATGACGACGACGTCGCCCAGGCGGATGTCGGTGACCCCGGCCGTGTCCACGACGCGGACGTCGGCGCCCTTGGCCAGCGGGTCCCGCGCCAGGTCCTCGATCCGGCGGCTCAACGCGGCCGCCCGTTCAGCGGGGGTGAACGGTCCCAGGTCGCCGTGGATGTAGAACAGCGTGTCCTTGCGGGCAATCACCGGCGCGCCCGTGGGCTGGGCGGGGGCGGTGTCCGTCTGAGCAGCGAGCGGCGTGGCCGCGAGCCACAGCACGACGGGAAGGAGCAGATGGCGGAGCATGCGGAACGTCCTCACGAGAGTGTCTCACGCGACGCCGCCAACCAGCGAGCGCGCGCACGGGAAGTTATTGAGGCCCGGCGGCCCCGGTAGGGCCGCCGGACCGGTGCCGTCGTCAGGCTCCCCGCCCCCGCCGCTCCATCCAGCGGTCAACGAGGCCGGCGGCAGCGTCACGGGAGCCGAGCCCGAACGCGATGGCGGCAGCCACGGCGATCGCCCCGAGCACCAGGCCGAACGCGAGGGTGACGATTTCCTCTGCGACGCCCGTCTGTTGCAGGGCCATCGCCGTCGCCAGGACCACGATGGCGATCCGGGCCGCGCTCGCGTAGAGCGCCGTGGCCTTGCCTGGCCCGCGCGGGATGGCCTCATAGGCCAGGTTGCCGAGGTAGAGACCGACGCCGAAAATCGCGAGTCCGAGCAGCAGCCGGCTGCCGAACGCGAAGAACTCCTGCACCAGCAGGGAGAGGGCGCCAGGCCGAGCATGTTGGCCGCTTCGACGCCCGCGAGCAGCATCACGGCCACGAGCGTGAGGTATTCAGGTCGCTGAAGATCTGTTGCATGATGTGCGCCTTTCTCGAATGGCGGTCACCCGTTCACGGGCGGGGCGCGGTTGGAAAGGGCAGGACGCCGTCCGGTTAGTGATGGCTGCAACGGCCGAATCAAAACCCTACTTGGAAATTGACCAACAGCTGGTGGTTGTCGAACGACGCCTGATCGGTATCCCACAGATAATTGACCTGCACCTCGGTAGCCTGTGTAGGCCACACGTTGAACCCGAAGATCACGAGGTCCCGCGATCCGAGGAAATCGAGGTCGAGGCGGTCCCAGCGCACGAGCCCCTGGGTCTTGGGGGTGAACTTGTATCCCGCCGTGGCGTGGAAGCCCCAGGGCTCCAGCGTGACGCCGACGGGGGGATCGAGACGCCCGTACAGCACCTCGCCGCTGAGGAGCACGGGACCCGAGGTGAGGCGGGCATCGGCCCCGAGGAGCGTGCGGTCCCCGGTGAATGCGGTGACCAGGCCGGGAATCGCGGCGGCGCCGTCCTGGCTGAACGCGGCGTTGACCCCGAACCGGAGCTGCGTGTTCCGGTCCGGCCGGGACCGCACTGGCGTGCCGCTCACCCGTATGACGTACATCAGGTCGTTCCCGTCGTTGCCATTGTCACGGAAGGCGTTGCCATTGAACACGCCGGCCGCAATTGCGATCGGTCCGCTGGCGGCGCCGACGGCGACCTCGGCACCCAGCTGGCGGTTGGGTGCGAACGTGGTCACCACCTGGGCGCGGTTGACGAAGTCGATGCTCGCGGCGCTGGTGAGGAACTCGTAACTGAACGGGGCCTTGAACTGGCCCACGGAGAGCCGCACCGCGCGGGCCGGCCGGTACGAGAGGCGAGCGTCGAGAATGGTCGGGGAGCCGGCGAAGTTGGCTTGGAAGAAGTACCCGAAGCCGCCGTCGAGCTCGCCGCCCACATTGAGCCGGGCGTTGGCGAGCGTGAACCCGTTCCCGCCGGGCTCGCTCCGCTCGATCTGGAAGTCGGCCACGGTCTGGATGAGCACGCCGACACTGAAATAAGGCTTCTTGAAATACTCGACGAGCCGGCCGAACTCGGGCTCGTCGGCTTGGCTCGCCAGCGGGGAGGGCACGGCCATCGTGCCCAGCGCGCCGACGACGATCCACTGAAGAAGGGTGCGCAAGTCTGCTCCTCCGGCTCCCGGGCGGCACGGTGCCGCGGGCCGCGGCCAGGAGCACGCAAGTTGGCGTGTTCTTCTAAAATCTAGGACAACAGTTAAACATAGTGGAGCCGGCAGCGTAGCGCCAGCCCACCCATGGCGCTTTAACTTGTTGCGAGGCTTCTAGTTCCACCGTCGCCAACCATGCGCACCTTGAGTTCGGGAAGCGCGACGATCTCGTGGGTCGCCGACGCGAGCGCGATCCGTCCGCCGGTGCCGTCCACGGCGTCCAGGATCCGGCTGAAGAGACGGTCCTTGGTGATCCGTCGGCGGGTGTAGTCCACAACGTACCGGACCGTGAACTCCATCCAGTTGTCGTTCGCGACGAGGGTGACCATGGGGTCCACCCGCGCATCCTCGATGCGGTACTTCTGGACCATCTCGGCCCACGCCTCCTTGGCCGTTTGGGCGTAGGAGCCCACCTCCTCGCGGACGATCTGCTCCAGGAGCTCGCGCGCCAGGCGGTGGTCGCTGCCGTAGCGCACCGGGACGGTGATCTCGTCCCACAGGAACGGGAAGTCGCCGGAGTAGTTGACGACGGGCTCCTTGAACACGAACGAGTTCGCCACGCGCACGATACGGCCGTTGTACAGGTCGCCGTTCACCCACTGGCCGCACTCCATCAGGGTGGTCCGCAGCACACCGATATCGATGACGTCCCCGCGGATGCCGCCCAGCTGCACGCGGTCGCCGACTTTATAGAAGTTCCCCAGGGCGACCGCCACCCAGCCCGCCACGCTCGCGATCACTTCCTGGAGCGCGAAGGCGATGCCAGCGCCGGCCACACCCAACGCCACCGTGAGGCCGCCGAGTTGCGCCCGAAAGACCACCGTGAGGAAGAAGAACGCCGCGAGATACCCCAGGAACGAGATGAACTTGCGGACGCGATAGCGCGTGTCGTTGTCCTTGATGTAGCGGCCCACCGAGCCGCGCACGCCGCGCGTAATGGCGGCGATGATGACGAGGCCGGCGGCGACGGTGACAATCCGCGCGACCGTGGGATCGAACAGCCACTGCTCGAGAAACGGTTCCATGCACGCTGCTCCCGCGGCTCGTGGCCGCCTAATGCGGGGGGCGAATCACGCGGTGCCGACGGTCTCGGCGCGCCCGCCGAGGTGTTGGGCGAGGAACTCTTCCGCGGCCTCGTAGAAACGCAGCCGGTTCTCCGGTTTGGCGAAGCCGTGGCCCTCGTCCTCGAACACGAGGTACCGATGCGGAATGTTCTTGGTCCGCATCGCGGCGACGATCTGCTCCGACTCGGCGCGCTTCACACGGGGGTCGTTGGCTCCCTGGGCGATCAACAGCGGAATCCGAATCCGGTCCACGTGCGTGAGCGGCGAGCGGGATCGGAGGAACTCGGCTTCGGTCTCCGGATCGCCGACCCGCTCCTTGAGCATGGCCAGGAACGTGGACCAGTAGGGCGGGATCGTATTGATGAACGTGATGAGGTTGCTCGGGCCGACGATGGCCAGGGCGCAGCGGAACAGGTCGGGGGTGAACGTCGCGCCCACGAGCGCCGCGTACCCGCCGTAGGATCCCCCGTAGATCGCGACCCGTGACGGGTCGGCGATGCCGCGGGCGATGGCCCACTGCACGGCGTCCACCAGATCGTCGTGCATCTTGGCGCCCCACTCCCGGTTGCCGGCGTTCAGAAAGTGCTTGCCGTACCCGGTCGAGCCGCGGAAGTTGACCTGCAGGCAGGCGTACCCGCGATTGGCGAACCACTGCGCCTCGGGATCGTAGCCCCAGACGTCGCGATGCCACGGGCCCCCATGCACGTTGAGCACGACCGGGAGGCGTTGCGGCGGGAGCCCGGGTGGGAGCGTGAGATAGCCCTCGAGGGGCAGGCCGTCGCGGGCCGCGAGGGCGATCGGTTCCATCGGCGCGAGCGTATACTGCGCGAGGTCGGACCGCGTGTAGAAGAGGAATTCGCCCCGGCGGGTGGGTCGATGGTACCGGTAGTATGCGACGGGCTCACGG
Organism: Gemmatimonadota bacterium; assembly: GCA_029862925.1. GTDB lineage: Bacteria > Gemmatimonadota > Gemmatimonadetes > Gemmatimonadales > GWC2-71-9 > JAOTWJ01. Next base: position 27,903 of record JAOTWJ010000009.1, on the reverse strand, counting down.
TCACGCGTGAAGGCCACGATCCAGTGGTCGTCCGCGTGCGTCCGGTCCACGATGTCGAAATCCCCGGGGTTGAGTGCGTGGATCGCGGCGACGTCCTCCGCGAGGGCGGGATCACACACGGTCCACTCCTGCCGGGCCCGGGTGAAGGCCACCAGCTGCACCTCCCGTGTGTCCGGGTGCACGACCACCCCACCCAGATCGTAGCGCGGATCCTCCGCGACGACGTCCGTCCCGCCGGTGGCGACCGTCAGCCGCACCAGGCGCGTCGCGTTGGCGTCGCGGGAGTCGGTGAGGAACAGGGCCTGCCCGTCGTCCGTGAAGCCGACCGGACCGCTTGCGAGGGCGTCTTGCGGGGCCCAGGTCGCGGCGATGCGCCACGCGCCGGCCTCGTCGTCCCGCACCCGGAGCACCGCCCCGCCGTCGGCCGTGGTCGCCATGGCGGCCCGCACGACGAGGTTGGAGTCTGCCACCCATTGCACGACGTCGCCCGGGTTCTTGGCCACCGGCGTCAGCGCGTTGGTGCGGAGATCGAGGTGATACACGTCGTGGAGCCGCTCGTCGTCGCGGTTCAGCGCCACCAGCACATCGTGCGGGTGGCGCTTGTCGTGCGCGACCAGCTGCGCCTGCACGTTGTCGAACGGCGTCAGGTCGTCGACCGCCCCGCCGGAGGGGTCGACCTTGTAGAGCCGCCAATTCTCGTCCCCGCCCTTGTCCTGGAGGTAGAGCAGGTGGTGGTTGTCGTGCGCCCACGTGTACACGCGCACGCCGCGATCGCGATCGTTGGTGACCGGCCGAGCGTCGTCCCCACCGGGCGTTCCGACCCAGACGTTGAGCACCCCGTCGACGGGCGCGAGGTAGGCGAGCCGCCGGCCGTCGGGGGACAGCCGCGGACTGGCCCGGTCGGGGTTGCCGAACAGCACCGCGCGGGGGATGAGTGGGGGCAGGGCGGCGTCGGGCATGGGGTGAATAATAGACGGCGGGGCGCGGGGAGCGGTTCCGCCCGTGTGCCAGTCACGTTCGCGCTGGCGGCGGTGGGCCGACCGGCCGCATGAACGGAGCGGCTCCCCGCTCGACGCTCACCGGCCGCGCCGGCGCCGCGTCACGAGCACCCCGTACGCCACCGCATTCACCACGAGCACGCCGACGCCGAGGACGACCTGGAGCCCGGGCGTGAGGCCCGCCGGATAGATGATCGGGATGACGTAGTGTTCGACAAACCCGCCGGCGTAGCCGGCCTCGCCGGCCCGGCGGCGGAGCTCGTTTTCGAGCGGGGTGAGCGGGCAGATCCAGCCGGTGAACTCGATGAGCGCGCCCCACGCCGCCACCGGGATGTGCACCCAGGCCACGCGTCGCCAACGCCAGACGAGAAACCCGCCGGCCACCACGAACGCAATGAATGCGAAGTGGAGCGCGACCACGACGTCGGCGGCGAAGCGGTAGAGCATGTCAGTCGGCAGCCAGCATGAGCGTGACCCGGAGGCCATAGTGGTCGGAGACCGGCGGGTCGTGCAAGCAGAGCGCCGGCGCCTCACGGCCCGGTTGCAGGCCGGGACCGCGGAGGAAGACATGGGTCAGGCGCCGCGGCGGGCGGTGCCAGGGACTGTATCGCGCGTACCGGTTGTGCCGCGGGTCCATCGTGGCGATCCCGTCGGTGCGTCCCTCCGCCACTTCCCGAAACCCCGCCTGTCGCATTTCGACGTGGCCGGTCGGACCGCGCTCGCTGTGCTCGAAATCGAGATCCCAGTTGAAATCCCCCGCGAGCACGGTCGGAACCTCCGGCGTACTGGTGCCGTGCAGCAGCAGGTCGCGGGTCTGGACCGTGCGGATGTGCGCGTCGACCGGCGTGTTGCCGGCGTAGAGATGGACATTGCCGACGAGGAGCTCGCCCGCCGGTGTCCCCAGGGTCGTCCAGAGGCATCCCTTCCGCCCGATCCGCTCATCGGGTTTCATCCGCGGGATACGCCGGGCCGGCTGATAGCGGGTGGCGAGGATGGGCCAGCGCGACAGCGTGAGCAGTCCTCCCGACGCGTCGAGGCGCAGCGGCCCCGCCCAGCGCGCGGCGCGGCCACGCCCGTCGGCGTGGTAGCGGTGGAGCGTGCGGATCAGGCGATGACGGAATCGCGGGACGAACGCCTCCTGCACCAGCACCACGTCGGCGTCGAGGGCCGCGAGCTGGTCGAGCAACCGCCGCCGGCGCAACCGCCGCTGGACGCGCGGCAGCGGGACCGGCAGGTCCCAGATGTTGATGCTGACGAGCCGGACGGGGACCGCGGTCATTCGGCCGCGCGCCCCCGCACGACGACGCACGCCACCATGTCGCCGGTCACGTTGACCACGGTGCGGAACATGTCGGGAATGCGGTCGATGCCGAGCAGCATCCCGAGGCCATCGAGCGGCACGCCCACCGCGGCCAGTGCCGGGGGCAGCGTCATGACGCTCGCACTCGGTACCGCGGCGATCGTGAGGGCGACGAGAAACGTCGCGAGCACCGCGCCGCCGACCGCCGTGACGGAGAGACCGCCGCCGTAGAGATGGGCGAGGAAGATCACCGCACTTCCCTGGTACAGCGCGCTCCCCGAGCGATTGAGGGCGGCGGTGAGCGGCAGCACGAAGCTCGTGATGGGCCGCGGGAGTGCGAGGCGGGATTCCGCGGCCTCGAACATGGCTGGCAGCGTCGCGACCGAGCTCGTGGTCGTAAACGCGATCGCCGCGGGCTCCGGCAGGGCGGCGAGGAACCGTCGCAGAGGGACCCGCGCCCAGCCAACGGCAGGCACGTAGACGAGCAGCGTGAAGAGGAGGAGGCCGGCCAGGACGGCCACCACGAAGACGCCGAGGCTGCGCAGCAAGCCGAGGCCCGTCTCCGCTGCGACGGGAGCGGCGAGCCCGAAGACGCCGAGCGGGGCCGTCCACAGGATCCAGTGCACGAGCCGCACGAGCGCCGCGGTGATGCTCTCGGCGAGATCCAGCAGACGGCGCTTCTGGTCTGTCGGGAGCGTGGCCGCCGCGGCGGCGAAGAGTGCCGTGAACACGATGAGCGGTAGCAACGCGCCGTCTGCGGCCGCCTTCACGGCGTTTGCGGGAATGAGGCTCACGAGGAACTCCACCACGCCCGGGACATCGGGGGGCGTGAGGTCGGCCGTCGCGAGTCCGGTGGGCGGTGGCCCCGCGAACGGGAGGGCTACCGCGGTCACGGTCATGCCCGTGAGGATCGCGAGGAGCGTCGTGCCCCACACCCACCCCAGGGTCCGCGCGCCGAGGCGGCCAAGCTGTCGCAGGTCACCGAGTGTGGCGATCCCGGTGAACAGCGTGGTGCCGACCAGTGGGATGACGGCGAGCCGGAGCAGATTGAGAAACACGGTACCGAATGGTGCGGCGCCCGCGGCGACGGCATGGAGGGGCGGTGCCCCGGTGGCGGCGGCGGCGAACCCGACGCCCAAACCGAGCACGAGGCCGAGCATGATGGCGAGGTTCTTGGTCATCCGCTAATTTCCGCGTCCCGTCATGGGAGGGTTGGTGTGACACACGCGCAGACGACGACGCCCCGCTGGGCGGTCATTCTCGGCGCCTCGAGCGGGTTCGGCGAGGCGTGTGCACGCGCACTCGCGGCCGCCGGCTACGACATATGTGGGGTGCATCTCGACCGCAAGGCCGGGCTCGAGCGGGTCGAGGAGATCAAGGGTCACATCACGGGGCACGGGCGGCGCGCGGCGTTCTTCAACATCAACGCGGCCGACGAGAGCAAGCGCCGTGACGTGGTAGAGGCGATGGCGCAGGAGCTGGCCAACAGCGGCGGCACCGTGGCGGTGCTGATGCATTCACTCGCGTTCGGGACGCTCAAGCCGTATCTCGGTGACGACCCGCTCACGAAGGCGAACATCGAGATGACGCTCGACGTGATGGCCCACTCGCTCGTGTACTGGGCGCAGGATCTGGTGCAGCGGGGGCTGATGGGACGCGGCGGGCGGGTGTTCGCCATGACGTCGTCCGGCTCCACGCGCGTCATTCCCTCGTATGGTGCCATCTCCGCGGCCAAATGCGCGCTGGAATCGCACACCCGCCAGCTCGCCGTCGAGCTGGCGCCGCGCGGGATCACCGTCAATGCCCTGCGCGGCGGCGTCACCGACACGCCCGCGGCGCGGAAGATCCCGGGCAGCGATCGGTTGTTCGAGGAAGCGTCGCGCCGCAACCCCGGCGGCCGGCTGACGACGCCGGACGACGTTGCCCGCGCGGTCGTCGCGCTGAGCGTGCCGGGTACCGACTGGATCACCGGGAACGTCGTGAACGTGGATGGAGGAGAGGAAGTATCGGGCGGCTGAGCGCGCCCGCGGTCAGCGAGACTCCTGTCGCAGCCGTGCCAGTTCGGCTTCCCCGTGTTCGAGCCGCTGCGCGATGTCGTCCTCCACCGGTCCCACGACGCCCACCGGCACGCCCCGCTGGTTGAAGAGGGTTTCGACCAGGGTGTCGGTGTAGCCCACCACGGCGTGGGCAATGCCCTTGTCGAGCACGCGATTCAGCCGCAGCACGCTCGCCATCGACGCGCGGGCGGGCATGGCGGCAATCACCTCGGAGAGATGCCGGATCAGGAGCTCGCGGAGATGCTGGAGTTCCTCGACCACCTCGCCAGCAGCGAGCCCGCGCTCGGCGGCCGTGCGGCCGTAGCCCTCGCAGGCCAGGAGCCACAGCTCGAGTGCCTTGCGCCGCAACGGCCCGGCCATTTCGATCAGGATGTCGACCAGCAGCGTGATCTGACGCTGCACCGTTTGGGCGCGCACGGTCGGGTGGGCCGCGACCCGCTCCAGGGTCCAGCGCGTCCACTGCCGCACCAGGTCGTCACGGGCAGCGGCGAGCGCGCGGCTGACCACCGCGAGGCTGGGCTGTGAGGGGCGCATGACGAGTCCTATGGTCCACTCCCGGGAAGGAATGAGCGGAGAGGAATCTAAGGACGACCCACGAAGGAGGTCAAAAACCGGGCCATGGCCACGCCTGTTCGCACACCGTTCGAGCTGACGGGGGCAGACGGCGCTCCGCTGCGCGGTGACGTCCGGGCGGCCGGGACGGGCATGAGTCGGCCGGCCGTCATCATCTGTCACGGCTTCAAGGGCTTCAAGGACTGGGGCTTCTTTCCCCATCTGGCCGACCGCCTGGCTCGGGCCGGGCTGACCGCGGTGTCGTTCAACTTCTCGGGGAGCGGGGTTGGACCCGACGGGGAGACATTCAGCGAGCCGGACCGCTTCGGTCACGCCACGTTCGGCAACGACCTGAAGGACCTCGCGTTGATTGTGGAGCGTCTGCGGCAGCGCGCGCTGGTTCCGGACCTCGCGCCGCCGACCGCGCTCGGGGTGTTCGGTCACAGCCGGGGCGGCGGCGTCGCCGTGCTGCACGCGGCCGCGGACCGCGGGGTGCGGGCGGTGGTCACATGGTCGGCCGTTGGCGCGCCGCTCCGCTGGGGGCCGGAGACGATCGCCCAGTGGCGGCGGGACGGGAAGATCGAGATCACCAACCAGCGAACCGGAGACGTGCTGCCGCTCTACACAGACGTGCTGGACGAGATCGAGCGCGATGCGGACGGTCGCCTGGACATCGCGGCCGCCGCCGGTCGCCTGCTCATACCGTGGCTGATCGTGCACGGGGAGGTCGACGAGACGGTGTCCGTCCGGGAAGCGCAGATGCTGCATCGCCGGGCAGCCGACCGGGCGGAGTTGCTGGTCGTCGGACACGGATCGCACACGTTCGGTGCCAAGCACCCCTGGGCGGGGATGACGCCTGAGCTGGAACACGCGATGGACGCCACGGTGGCGTGGTTCGCGCGAACCCTCTTCTGAGCCGCCCAGACGCCGAGGCGCCCAGTGGGAATAGCGAGAGGGGGCAGGTGTGACTCCCCCGCCCCCTCCGGCTGTGAACCGCTAGGCGTCTGTGCGCCCAGTCCCTAGGTTACAGTCCGGCCGCGTACAGATCTCCAACATCGCGGTACCGCAGGCTGCCAGCTGCTGTGCTCAAGACCGGTCGGCGGCGGCGCAGCAGGAATCCGGCCGCGGCGACCGCGGCCAAGGCAATCAACCCGACACCAAAGCTCCTGATAGACCCCTCCTGAATGAGTGCACGTGGGCTCCGTCCTAATGCTAATTGGTGCCGCAAGAGCTATGCCCTGTTTCGAACGCCACGCATGACGACGCAGTTCCAGTGGGTGCGGGAGCGGTTGCGGGCCAACCGTCCGCAACGTGCAACACTGACAGCCAGAATGCGGGAGGCCGCCGTAGCCGTCCTTCTCGTGCCCGCACCACCGGAGACCTACGAATTACTCCTCATCAAACGGGCGGACCGAGCGGGCGACCCCTGGTCGGGACAGATTGCCCTTCCCGGCGGACGTCGGGATGGCGATGATGCCGACCTGCTGGGTACCGCCGTGCGCGAGACCGCGGAAGAAACGGGCGTCCGACTGACGTCGGCTCAACTGCTCGGCGAGCTCGACGACTTGCGCCCCGTTTCGGTGCACCTGCCCCAACTGATCGTTCGCCCCTTCGTGTTCGGGTTACCCTCGCGCCCCCCCGTGATCCCGAGCGAGGAAGTCGCCCTTCACGTGTGGGCAGCGTGCGACGAGCTCCTCACCAACCGCACCGAGCGAACCCTCACCATTCTGGGAGCCCAGCGCCGCATGCCGGGCTACCAGGTGGGTGCCCATTTCCTGTGGGGGATGACCGAGCGTATCCTCACGCCGTTTCTGAACTTACTGGCTCAGGGGTAAGACCGCGCACTGGTTGCGCCTTGCGAGAAGGGCAGCCCACCTTCATATTTAGGGCCACCTAATTTCTTGTTGAGGCCCATCTCATGAACGCCGTCGGGTCACGCCTCCTCACCAGGTCGACGGAGGATTACCTCAAAGCCATCTACTCGCTCGGGGGCGATGCCGGGTTGCCGGTGCAGACGGCGGCCATCGCCGATGCGTTGGGAGTCGCCGCACCGTCGGTGAGCGGCATGCTGCGCCGCCTCGCCGAGGCCGGGTTCCTCGAACACATCCCCTACCGCGGCGTCCGGCTCACCGACGATGGGCGCCGGGTCGCGCTGCGGATGGTGCGGCGTCACCGGATTCTTGAGAGCTACCTCACGTCCAAGCTCGGCTATGACTGGGATTCCGTGCACGACGAGGCCGAACGGATGGAGCACGCCGTCTCGGACGACCTCATCGAGCGGATGGCGCAGGTGCTGGGCAGCCCCTCGTACGATCCGCACGGCGCGCCGATCCCCACGCCCGCCGGTGAGGTCGAGGAACTGAAGCACGTGCCGTTGGCGGAGCTCGGGGTGGGGCAGTGGGGCGAATTGCGCATGGTGAGCGACAAGGACCCCGAGCGGCTGCGGTTTCTGAAGTCGGTAGGGCTGGAGGTGGGCACGCGCTTCCAGGTCATCGAGCGGCAGCCCTTCAACGGTCCCGTCACGATCCGCGTGGCCGGCCGGCAGCCGCAGCCCCTGGGCAACGAACTGGCCCGGTCACTGGGCTGCGCGGCGCGTGAGACGGAGGGCGCGGCATGACGGACGATGCTTCGACCCGGCCGGTGAGCCGGCGCGACCTGGTGCGCCGCGGCGCACTGGGGTTGGCGGGCGTCGCCGCGGCGAGCCAGGCCCTGCGCGCGGCGGAGCGCGGACTGCCGGGGTCCGTCTCGCCGCACGGCGCGCACGAACCCGGCAACGCCGTGGGGCAGGGCCGCGTCAGCGACGCGTCGATCGATCCCATGGTCTTTCTGGAGCAGTTTGACGGGGGCGAGGTCTCTCGCGACGCGGCCGGGCGGACCGTGCGGGAATTCCACCTGACGGCCGTGGACCGCGATATCGAAGTGGCGCCCGGAGTGTTCTACGCCGCCTGGACGTACAACGGTCAGGTTCCGGGTCCCACGTTGCGGGCCACCGAGGGCGACCTCGTGCGCGTCCACTTCCGGAACCGTGGCACGCACGCCCATACGATCCACTTCCACGGGATCCACGCGGCCCGGATGGACGGGGTCTTCGAGGTCGTCCACCCCGGCGACAACTTCGTGTACGAGTTCGAAGCCAAGCCGTTCGGTCTCCACCTCTACCACTGCCACGCGGTACCGCTCAAGAAGCACATTGCCAAGGGTCTCTACGGCACCTTCCTCGTGGACCCGCGCACGCCCCGTCCTGCGGCCCGCGAGATGGTGATGGTGTTGAACGGGTTCGACACGAACTTCGACGGCGAGAACGAGGTGTATGCCGTCAACACCGTGCCGTTCGCCTATCATCACGAGCCGATCGTCGTACGCCGCGGCGAGCTGCAGCGGATCTACATGATCAACCTGCTCGAGTTCGATCTCATCAACTCGATGCACCTGCACGGCAACTTCTTCCACGTGTACCGGACCGGGACCAAGCTCGCCCCCGACGAGTTCACCGACACGCTGATGTTCTGTCAGGGTGAGCGGCACATCCTCGAGTTCGCCTACGAGGAGACCGGACGCTTCATGTTCCACGCGCACCAGTCGGAGTTCGCGGAGCTGGGATGGATGGGTCTCCTCGACGTGGTAGAGCGGGTGATCGCGTGAGCCGCATCCCGACGCCCGTCTGGGCGCTGCTGCCGATTGTCTTGCTGGCGGTGTTGGGTGTGGCCCTGGTGCGGGGCGGCCTGCTGGACGTTCTTCGTGGCGGGGCTCCGCCGGTCGAGGCACTGACCTTCGAGCGCGTCACACTGGCGCCGGACCTCATTCGGGTGGAGCTGGTCAACGGCGGTCCGGATCCCGTCACGGTCGCACAGGTGATGGTCGACGAAGCGTTCTGGACGTTTACGAGCCGGGCGGGGACCACGATCCCGCGGCTCGGCCGCACGACCATCGAGATCCCCTATCCCTGGGTCGAGCACGAGGCGCATGTCGTCACGGTGCTCACCTCCACCGGACTCACGTTCACTCACGAAATCGCCGTCGCGCGCGCGACACCCACACCCGACGCACGGTACTTCGGTGTGTTCACGTTGATCGGGCTGTATGTCGGCGTCATTCCGGTCGCGATCGGGCTCCTGTGGTATCCGCTGTTGCGCCGGCTCGAGCGCCGCTGGTTGCACTTCGTGCTTGCGCTTACTGCCGGGTTGCTGATCTTCCTCGGCGCCGATGCCCTGCACGAAGCCCTCGAGGCCGCGGAGCGGGTGGCCGGCGCCTACCAGGGGGTACTGCTCGTGCTGGTCGGGGCGCTTGGGGCCGTGTTACTGCTCCAGGCGGCCGCCGGGAGGCGGGTGGGCGCTGAAGGACCGGCCGGTCGCCGCGCGGTAGCGTGGCTGATTGCGCTGGGGATCGGGCTGCACAACCTCGGTGAGGGACTCGCGATCGGCGCCGCGTACGCGGTGGGCGAAGCCGCGCTCGGCGCGTTCCTGATCGTGGGGTTCATGGTGCATAACTCGACCGAGGGTCTCGGGATCGTCGCGCCCGTGGCCAACGACCGGCCGGGGCTCGCGACGCTCGCGGGGCTCGGTGCCCTCGCCGGACTGCCCACGATCGCTGGAGCCTGGATCGGCGGGCTCGCCTATTCGGCGACGCTCGCCACGCTGTTCCTGAGTGTGGGCGCCGGCGCCATTGCGCAGGTGGTGGTGGCCCTCTACCGCGTCGTGGCGCGTGATACGCGCGACCGCCCCGTCTGGACGCCCCTCACCGCCGGCGGCCTGCTCACGGGATTGCTCGTGATGTACGGGACCGGCCTGCTCGTGGCGGGCTGACGGAAACACGGAAGACGAACGAGAGCGAAGACGGTGGTGGAGCTACCGCCCCCGTGCCATTTCCAGGGCCTGGAGGATCGCCGCCAGCCGGCGGTCCCGCGCCATCTTGATCTGATCGAGTTGTCCCTCGTACGCGCGCTCGATCGCGCCGATGACGCGCTGCTGCTTCTCGCGTTCGAGCTTGTCCCAGCTCGCCAGGTCCGGCCAGATCTCTTCGAACGTGTGGAGCAGTTGTTGGAAGTAGCCACTGGCTCCCCGCGTGCCGGCGGCCAGGTGGTGCGTCAGATGCGGTCCCGCCGCGGCCCAGCCCAGGGCCGGCCCGACCGAGATGGCGCGGTCCAGGTCGTCCACGTCCACGGCGCCGTCGAGGACGAGCTGGATCGCCTCTCGCCAGACGGCGGCGGCGATGCGGCCCGCGACGTTGCCGCGCACAGGCTTCCGCAGCGTGATGGGGATCCGATCCAGCGCGCGGAGCCAGCCCTTGAGCAATTCCAGCGTCACCCGATCGGAGTGGGGGCCCGGCAGCAGCTCCACGAGTGGGATGAGCTCTGGTGGATTCAGGGGTTGGGCGACGAGGACGCGGTCGCGACGGCGACAGCGGGCCGCAAGGTCCTCAGGACCAAAGGTCGCCGATGAGCTGGCGACGACCCGGGCGTTCGGCGCGGCCGACTCGATCGCCTCGAGCAGCTTCTGCTTGGCGATGAGGTCCTCGGGAATGGCCTCGATTACCCACTCGGCCTCCGCGCAGGTCTGCAGCAGGCTCCGCCCCTCCTGCAACGCCGCGACGCCGGCGTCGACCAGACTGCCGTCCGCCCCGACCAGTCCGAGCAGGGCCTGGGCCCGACCCACGATTTCCTCCCGGGCGCTGCGCAGAACCCGGGTATCGAGATCGTACAACGTGACCGGCCAGCCGTGCGCGGCCACGAGCGTTGCCCACCCGCGGCCGATCTCGCCCGTCCCAACCACAGCCACCCGCACCACGCCTCCGGTCATCCGGCACCTCCGGCCCCTTCGTTTCCCTCCGGCCCGAATACTCGGTCGAGCAGTCGGTGCGCCGCCGGGATTGCGACCCGCCGCGCCACCCGGACCGGATAGCCGCCCGGGTCCACGCGCGTCTTGCCGCGGTCCGCGTCGTCGCTCAACGCAATCTTGAGCCGCCGCTCCGTGAAATCCAGCACGCGGGCGTCGACGAGCGCCCCGACGGCCAGGACGTCGTGCACGTGGCACCCGGCGAAGCCGGACCGCGCGCGGTGAACCTCCACCGCGAAGCGGAGCGCATCCGTGAGCCACGTCACGAGGGGATCGGAGGCTCGCCGCCACGCGTCCAGCGTGTGCGCGGGGATGCGCAGCTGCCGGGTGACGTCGAGCGGGACCAGCATCGTTGGGAGCCCGGCGGCCAGCACGGTGTGCAGCGCCTCCGGGTCGGCCCACGCGTTGAAGTCCGCCGCCCGGCCGGCGGCGCCACGCTCGTCGAGGGCTCCCGCCATCGCGACGTGACGGCGCACGCGCTCGCGGACCGCGGGGGCGTCCCGGTGGAGGGCGTGCGCCAGATTGGTCAGCGGGCCCAGGGTGACGAGGGCGGTTGCGCGGTTGGGCGGTCGGGCGGTCAGTGCCTGAAGGAGCGCCTCCGGGTCGGCCAACCTCGCACCCGTCGACCGGTCCAATCGCCCGTTGGCATACCCCCGCCCGTGGGGGCCGTGCGAGGCGCGTCCCACGGCAAGCGGCCGGAGGAGCGCGCGGTCGGCACCTGGCAGCACCGGTACGTCCGACCGTCCGGCGAGCCGGAGCACATGACGCGCGTTACACGTGGTGTCGGCGAGCGACGCGTTCCCGTACGTCGTGGTGACGGCCACCAGATCCAGCTCTGGTGCGCGGGCGGCCAGCGCGAGTGCCACCAGATCGTCGATCCCCGGGTCCGTGTCGATGACGACGGGAATGGACGAGGAGGGCGTCACCATCTAACCTTGAGCCATGTCCACGAGTGCCGGAGCGGGCTCCCCCATGGCGGACTTCGCCACGCTCGTCGCGCGGTTCGGCCGCGGGTGGGAACAGGGCAATGCCGACCTCATCGCCGAAGTCTTTACGTCCGACGGCGTGTTCGTGCCAGGCCCCTTCGAGCCGCCGGCTCGCGGGCGCGACGCCATTCGGCGGTATTGGCGCGAGATCCCGCGGGAGCAGGCGGAGATCGTCTTCCGCATTGGCGAAATCTTCGTCGCCGGTCCCTGGTTCGCTACCGAGTTCAAGTGCGCGTTCCGGCGTCGCCGTACCGGCGAGCAGGTCACCGTGCGCGGCGCGCTGTTCTGCGAGACGGCCGAGGGGTTGCTGGCGGAGATGCGCATGTACTGGGAGCGCACGGTGCGGCGTGTTTGAGACGCCGGGGACGGTGCTCGTCGGCACGCAGGGTTGGGACTATCCGGCGTGGGTCGGCCCCTTCTACCCGCCGGCGACGCGCCCCGCCGACATGCTCGGTGTCTTTGCCCGCGCGTTCTCGACCGTCGAGGTGGACACCACGTTCTACGGCACGCCGGCCGAGTACATCGTGCGGGGATGGCGGGAGCGCGTGCCGCCGGGCTTCCGCTTCTCGCTCAAGGTACCGCAGGCCATCACGCATGAGCGCCGGCTCGTGGACGCGGCGGAGCTGCTGGCGCAGTTCCTGGGCCGCGTGCGGCTCCTCGGCGATCGACTCGGGCCGCTGCTGCTGCAGATGCCGCCCGATTGGGCGCCGACGCCCGTTGCCCGGGCCGCGCTCGACGGGTTCGTGCCGGGGCTGCCGACCGACGTACGGTGGGCGATGGAATTCCGGGATCCCCGGTGGCTCCGGTCGGAGGTAATCCAGCTGCTACGCGCGCATGGCGTGGCATTGGCGTTTGCGGAAGGGCGCTGGGTGCGTCGCGACCGGGTGCTCGCGCTGACGGAAGAGCCGACCGCGGACTTCTCCTACGTGCGCTGGATGGGTCCGGATCGGGCACTGACGGACTTCTCGCGCGTGCAGGTGAGCCGCGACGACGTGTTCGCGCCGTGGGTCGAGGCGGTCCGCGCCCTGCAGCGACGCGGGCGGACCGTCTACGGGTACTTCAACAACCATTTTCAGGGTCATGCGCCGGCAAGCGCTCGGCGGCTGCAGGAGGCGTTGGGCGAGGAGCCGGTGGCACCGGCTGCATTGCGGGTGCAGGGCGATCTCTTTAATTAGGCAAGGGGACGCGGATGCGTGGTCTCGCGGTGAGTCTGGGAAAGGAGTGGTCGTGAGGGGCTACCGCCTGTTGTTCGTCGACGATGAAGAGCCCGTGCGGCGCTCGCTGGGCAAGTACTTCCGCGAGCTCGGGCACGATGTCCACCTTGCGGCGTCGGGCAAGGAGGGCATCGCGCTCCACCAGACGGTCGAGCCCCACGTCGTCGTCCTGGATTTGCGCATGCCCGGCATGTCGGGACTGGAAGTCCTGGAGGTGCTCCGCAAGCGGGACGCGACCGTCATCATGCTGACGGGGCACGGGGAAATCGAGACGGCGGTCGAGGCCATGCGCCTCGGCGCGGAGAACTTCCTGCAGAAGCCGATCGACCTGAAGCATCTTGCCGCCGCGGTGGGGAAGGCGGGAGAGAAGGCCGATCTCCGACGCGAAAACCGTGAGTTGCGGGCACGCCTGTCGCCGAGCCTGCGGCGACGGCTGACGCAGGGGGCACTGGTCATCGTTCTGTTCGTCGCTGCGCTGGCGGTGGGCGCCCTGATCGGCGGCGAACGAGCGGAGCGGCCTACCCGCCCTATCCCCATTCCGGTCGATACCAGCAGCGCGACCAGCGCTCCTGAGGGGAGCGGGGCGCTCCAGGTCGACACCGCGCCCTGACCGTGCCGCTGGGGCGGCTGCTGCCGCTTGCGTGTGTCCTGCTCGCGTCCCCCCTGGTTGCGCAGCGTGACGTCCGACTTGCCACCACCACGTCCGTCCGCGATGCGGGCCTGCTCGAGGTCCTGCTGCCCGCGTTCGAGCGTCGGACCGGCTACCGGGTGCAAGTCATCGCAGTGGGCAGCGGCCAAGCCATGGAACTCGGACGGCGGGGCGAAGCGGATCTGCTGATTCTCCATGACCCCGCCGGGGAAGTCCGGTTCGTGGCCGACGGCTTCGGGATCGACCGGCGGCCGCTGATGCGGAACGCGTTCGTGCTGGTCGGCCCCCCAAGCGACACCGCCCGTGTCGCCGGGCGTTCCGTTCTAGATGCCTGCCGAGCGATTGCCGCGAGCGGTGCGGTGTTCGTCTCGCGGGGCGATCGCTCGGGCACGCACGTGAAGGAGCTGGCACTGTGGGAGGCGGCCGCGGTTCGGCCGGGGCCGCGCTCCTACCGCGAGACCGGTCAGGGGATGGGGGCGACCCTGGTCATCGCCGATCAGCTGCGTGCCTACACGCTCACCGACGTCGGCACCTTCCTGGCCCACAAGGCGCCGCTGGAGTTGCGTATCCTCGTGGAAGGCGATTCCCTGCTCGCCAACCCCTACCACGTGATCCGCGCCAATCCGGCGCGTTTCTCCCACCTCAACGCCCCGGGAGCCGAGCGTCTCGTGGACTACCTGCTGTCAGCCGGGACGCAGCGCGCGATCGGCGAGTTCCGGCGCGCCGACCTGGGGCGAGCGCTGTTTGTGCCGGACGGAATGGCGGAAAGACGGTAGGGCGGCACGAGCGTCACCCACCGTCCTTCCGTCTGCCCGCCCCTACCCGCCCACGATCCCCAGTGCCGCGCGGGTCTTCCACGCGCCGCGGGTGAAGTCGGGGAACGCCACCGGCTGGCTTCCTTCGCGAATCGAGCGCTCGCTCAGCGCCGAGACCGCGCTCCACGCGGCCCCGTCGTACACGTCCATGTCGGTCGGCGATCCGTCGCGCAGGCACTGGATCAGGCGATAATCCTCGATGAAGTCCATCCCCCCATGGCCCGCGCCGCGTGACCGCTCCTCGAGCGATCGCCACACGGGGTGCTCGTAGCGCTCGCGATAGGTGAGCAGGTCCTCCCAACGATGGGCCGGACTCGCCCCCTCCAGGTGGATCTTCTGCTCCGGGTACTTGCGCACGATGCCCTTCGTGCCCTGGAGCAGGATCTTCCGGCTGTACGGGCGGGGAGAGTTGGTGTCGTGCGTGATCAGGATGGTCTGGCCGGCGTGGGTCCGAATCAGCGTGGTCACGACGTCGCCCAGTGCATACGGCCCCCGGGCCTCGGGGCTGTCCGCCCCGATGTGCTCGGCTGCCCAGCGTTGGAGCCCGCGGCCATTCGAAGCCATCGACACGAGGTGGTCGAACTGGTTGCCGCGGTTGACGTCGAGCCATTGCGCCACGGGTCCGAGACCGTGGGTGGGGTAGAGATCACCGTTTCGGCGGATGGAGTGCTTCACGCGCCAGCGCTGCTCGTAGAAATCCGTGAGTTTGAGCTCCCGCAGGTCGTGGAGGTAGCCGCATTCCGCGTGGAGCAGCTCGCCGAACAGGCCCTGTCGGACCATGTTGAGAATCATCATCTCCGTCCGGTCGTAGCAGCAGTTCTCCATCATCACGCAGTGGCGCCGCGTCTGGTCGGCTGCCTCGACCAGTGCCCAGCACTCCTCCAGCGTGACGCACATCGGGACTTCCGTGGCCGCGTGCTTGCCGGCGCGCATGGCCGCGAGACAGACCGGAGCATGCCACTCCCAGGGCGTGGCCGTGAACACGAGGTCCAGCTGCTCCAGGTCGCACATGCGGCGGAAGTCGTCGGGTCCGCGGGAGAATCCCAGTGGTCGCGGTCGGCCGGCGTCCACGACCACTTGCTGCATCTTCTCGACCTTCGTGGGGTTGATGTCGCAGATCGCCGTGATGGCGACGCCCTCGATCTTGAGGAAGTTCTCGACGTGGCTCGAGCCCTGGTGGCCCACGCCGACGAACCCGATACGGACCGTGTCGAGCGGGGGCCACCCGATGGGGCCGGCCGGGTCTGTGAGGGGCCGCGCGGCGGCATGGAGGACGCGTGAAGCGACGCCCGCAGCGAGAGCGCCGGCGGCCGTCGTGCGGAGGAACTCGCGGCGGTCGGACATGAGAGCCTTGTGGGTAGCGGTTGGTGGATAATACGGAGGATGACAGGACAGCGGGATGACGGGATGACGGGCTGGGGCCGGGGAACCGCGCAACCGCTCAACCGCCGCCTGTCTCGCGCCCGCCTGTCGCTTCCGCGCGTTCCCGCATCCGGTCGGCGCGCGGGGTGGCGCCGAGCTGCTGAAACGCCGTGGCCGCTGCGGTGAACCGCTCCACGGCCTCCGCGTGTCGGCCCAGTGCCCGGAACATCTCTCCGATCTCTCGCTGGATCTCCGCGATGCCCCAGGGGTGGCGGACGGCGGTGGCGACCTCCAGGGCACGGTGGGCCAACCCTTCCGCCTCCTCGTGAGCGCCCGTCGCGCGGGCAATCGTGGCCAGGATGCGGAGTGCGTCGGCTTCCGCGAGTCGATCGCCCTCCTGCCGTGCGAGCATGAGCGCCCGCTCCACCTGCAGTCGGCCGAGCGCATGGTCGCCCTTGGCGGCCATCGCCTCCCCACGTGTCGACAGCGCTTCCGCAATCAGGCGCGGGGCCTCGGCGCGTTCCGCGGCATCGAGGGCCTGGTCGGACGCGGCCGCCGCCTCCTCGAACTGGCCGACGTCGCGCCACGCGATGGACGTATTGATCCACGTTTCGGCGACGCCGTAGTCGAACCCGAGCCGCTCGAACCCCGCGCGGGCCAGTCGGTAGAAGCCGTGCGCCTGCTCGTGGCGGGCGAGATAGAGCGCGATGTTGCCGAGGTTGTTCGAGCACCGCGCCATCAGGAGGTCGTCGCCCAACTGGCGGGCAAGCTGCCGCGCCCGGGTAAACCCCTCCTCGGCCTCGTGGAGCTGCCCCAGGCCGAACCCGCCGGCCGCGGCGACGTTCTCCGCTCGCATCTCGCCGTCGGCGTCACCCACCGCACGGAACCGGGCTCGGGCCTCGAGCGCATGCCGACGGCTTTCTTCGAAGTTACCCAGCCGCCACGCGGTCATCGCCGAGAGGAGATGCCACTCGGGCGCACCGCGGACCGTGGGCGGCAGCTCGGTCAGCGCGGATGCCGCGTCGCGAAAGTGGCCTGCGCGGACGGCGAGTCGGGCGAAACGGAGGGGATCACTCAGCATCTGCATCGTCCGCTCCCTGCTCGAGCAGTCGCTGGAGTCGCGACCGCGAGATGCCGAGTTGCCGGGCCGCCGCACTCTTGTTGCCGTCGTTGTGATCCACCGCCGCCTCGGCGGCGGCGCGGAGGATGTCGGCCATGCGCGCCGGAAACGGGAGCGGGCCCGGTTCGCCGCCGCCGGCCGGGGCCCGTCCGGCGGGCGCCAGCTCGCCGGGCTCCAGCGTGCCCGGCGGGGACAGCAACAGCGCGCGCTCGATCGCATGTCGCAGCTCGCGCACGTTCCCCGGCCAGTGGTGTCGCTTGACGGCGTCTCGCACCTCGGTCGTGAGGCGTGGCTCCGGCAGGCCGTAGCGCCGGGCCAGTTGCCCGGCGAACGTGCGTGCCAGGAGCAGGACGTCGTCGCCGCGATCGCGCAGCGGCGGCAGCACGAGGTGGACGACATTGAGCCGGTAGAACAGGTCCTCGCGGAACGTGCCATGCCGCACGGCGTCGCCGAGATCCACATGAGTAGCCGCGATGATGCGGACGTCGACCGCGCGTGACTGGTTGGCGCCGACACGGCGCACCCGCCGCTCGTCGAGCGCTCGCAACAGCTTGCCCTGAAGCGGCAGCGGCAGGTGACCGATCTCGTCGAGGAACAGCGTGCCGCCGTCGGCTTCCTCGAACAGTCCCGCCTTGGCGCGGTGGGCGTCCGTGAAGGCGCCCTTCTCATGCCCGAACAGCTCGCTCTCGAGCAGCTGCGCCGGGATCGCGGCGCAGTTCACGGCCACGAAGGGACGCTCGGCGCGCGGACCGCCGTCGTGGAGCCCGCGGGCGATCAGTTCCTTGCCGGTGCCGGTCTCGCCGCCGATCAGGACGGTCACGTCGCGGTGCGCGAGGACGCGCAGCGCCTTCTCGACGGTGGCGCGGAGCGCCGGGCTCTCACCGATGAGCTCGCGAAACGGATCCGCCACGGCATGCTCACCCGAGCGGCGGGCCCGCTCGCGACCGGCCTCGAGCCGGGCCGCGATCGTGCGACGGAGGAGATCAACATCGGCGGGCAGCACGAAGTAGTCCGCCGCGCCGCGCCGGACGGCTTCGACGGCAAAGCGATGCGACGCCCGGGCGCCGACCAGGTAGACGGGTACGCGGCTGGTCTCGACCAGCGCCGGTAGCGCATCCAGCCCGCGGTCCTCCTCGCCCCCGGCCGCGATCACGACGGCGGTGCCGGTTGGCGGCGGCTCGGCCTCAGGGGCGAGCGACACCAAGTCGGCGCCCAGCTCCTGGGCGATGTCGTCCCAGACCGACGCGAACGAGTCGGATAACATGATCACCGCCAGTACCGGCCGCGGGGTCATCGTCCCATCAGTCTCCCGAGCCGCTGCGGTCGTCGTCTTCGAAGGCCCGGAAGGAGTTCTTGATGTTCTCCTTGACGACGCCCTCGTTGGGGCCGCCCTTGTTGGCGCTGGCCGGGTCCACCACGACCGCGTTGACCAGGAACCAGGTTCCGACATCGACGAACACCGTGATGTTGATGCTCGTCGATTGGGCCACCACGAGCACCGGCGTCAGCGGCAGCTTCTGCTCGACGTCCAGATCGCTGGTGAACTCGAACGCCTGCCCGTTGAACGTGCCGCGGACCCGGATGCTGATCGCCGCGAAGTCGGGATTCGCAGCAATGAAGGCTTGATCCTGCGGGTCGCCGTCGTCCGGTTTGTGCACGTCCAACTCGATTTCGCGGTAGCTCGCCGCGGGCACGCTGTCGAGCCCGAACCGCTGCTCGGCGCCCGGCGTAAGCGGCAGGCTCACCAGGACGGGGCCAGCCTCGAACTTCTCGCAGAGATCGTTGTCGGGGACGCAGTCCGGCGTCTCCACGCGCTTGAGCTCGATCTCGCGCAGGACGACCTCCACGCTCGAGAGGATGAGCGTGTCGGTGCCGGTGACGATCGTGTCGCTCACTGCGCCAGCCAGGCTGGCGGCGAGCGGCGGGGTGACGGCCTGCGTAGCGAACGATACCTGGACGGCGGCGTTCCGTCCGGGCGTGTTCGCTTCGGTGCACGCGGCCAGCGCGGCGGCCAGCACCACGGGAATTACGTGATTGCGTTTCACGGTCTCTTCTCCGATGCGGCGAGTCGGGCGGCCCCCTCGGGCCGCCCGACCACCAAGCTAATCATCTCCTGGGCCGCGGGCTCAGCTCTCGTCGCTGTCGTCGCCGTCGCGGTCCCGGTCCTCGAACGCCTTGAACGAGTTCTTGACGTTCTCCTTCACGATGCTCTCGTTGGCGCCACCCTTGTTGGCCGACGCAGGGTCCACGAGCACGCCGCTCTGATTGCGGAACCAGGTGGAGAGGTCCACGCGCAGCGTCACGTTCGTCGGCCCCGCGGCGTCGATCAGCAGCGGCTGCACGAGGCGGTTCTCCTGCTCGACGTCCAGGTCGCTGGTGTACACGAACGTCGTGCCGTTCCAGGTGCCTTCGACGCGGATGCTGAGGCCGTCGAACTGCGGGTTGGCCGCGATGAACGCCGCGTCGCCACTCCCCTCGGTCTTGTGCACTTCGAAGTCGATCCGGTCGTACGTGCCGGGTTCGATCGCGATGGTGACCTCCGTCGTCACCGCTCCCCCGAGCGGCAGGTTGACCAGCATCGGGCCGGTCTCGAACTCTTCGCAGCCGTCATCGTCGTTCATGCCGGCGTCGCAGACATCGTTGTTCTCACGCTTGAGCTCGATTTCACGGAGCACGACCTGCGCCTGTGAGATCACGAGGACGTCCGAGCCCGAGGTGAAGACATCGTCGGCCACACCCGTGCTGCTGAACAATGGAGCCGCGCCGCTGCCCGTCGTGAACGACAGGGACACGGTGCGTGCACCGCCCGGGCCCACGTCGCTACACGCCGCGGCCAGGGTCGCCATACCGAGAACTGCCAGGATCTTCCGCATCGTTCGCTCCCTTGGTGCCGAGTATCAGGGGGGTCCGCCGGCGCGGCGACCCCCGGTCTGGCCGAGGTATGGGGCAACCGGAGTGCCCAGGGGCCTGGCGCAAGTCAAAGTGGTGGTAACTATCGATCATAGAATGACTTATGTCGCAGTTAGAGCCCGCCAGCTCCGTCTGGTACTGCCTCGTTTTGAGGCAGTTGGCTTGATCCGGGCGGGCACCCGGCGCATTCGGAGCGCGAAGGCCGTACATTGTCCGGCCATGCGATCCCTCATCCGCGTCTCGACATGCGCGGCCGGGCTGACTGCGGTGTTGGCGGCCTGCCAGCCCGAGCCCCCCTGCGTGGAATGCGGCACGGCCGTGATTGCCATTGGTGCCGACGCCGACCTGTTGCTTCCGGCTCTCTCGCAAAGCGTCGGGCGCGCCATTGGCGATCAGATCTTCCTCAAGCTCGCAACGGCGGGGCTGGCGGCGAACACCGTCGGCGACTCCGGCTTTGTGCCCGGCCTGGCCGCCTCGTGGGCGTTCGAGACCAATCGCACGATCGTCTTCCGGCTCGACCCGCGGGCGCGCTGGCACGACGGCGCGCCGGTCACGGCGCGGGACGTGGTGTTCACGTTCGACGCGTATCGGGATACGCTCCTCAATGCGCCCGCGCGGCCGCTGCTCCACGAGATCGATTCGGTGACCGCCCGCGACGAGCACACGATCGCGTTCCATTTCCGCTCGGCGTATCCCGAGCAGTTCTTCGACGCGACCCACCACATGCGCATCCTGCCGTCGCATCTGCTCGACACGGTGCCCCGCGACCGCTGGCGCACGCATCCGTTTGCGCGAAGCCCGGTGGGGAACGGGCCGTATCGGCTGGCCACGTGGCGGCGTGGCGAGCTGCTCGAGCTGGTCGCCGACTCGAGCTTCTTCCTGGGGGTGCCGGGGATCGGCCGGCTGGTATGGCGGGTGGCGCCGGACTTCAACGCCGCCGTCACGCAGTTGGTCGCGGGCGAGGCCGACATTGTCGAAGCGATCGTCGGTCCGGAGAACGTGGCACGCGTGGAAGCGGACTCCGCGCTGCGCCTCGTGGAGTACGCCGCGGCGGTCTACATATATCTCGGGTTCAACCTCCGCGCGCCCCGTGGGGGCACTACTGCGCACCCGCTGCTGGGTGACCCGGCGCTCCGGCGGGCGCTCGTCCTGGCCAGCGATCGCGGCGCCCTCGTGCGGGCCGTTCTTGGCGGTCGCGGCACGATTCCCCCCGGACCCACCACGCCCATGGTCTGGATCGCCGACGGAGCACCGCGGCAGCCGGCGTACGATTCCGCCGGTGCAGCCCGCATGCTCGACAGTCTGGGCTGGCGCGATACCAACGGCGACGGCATCCGCGACCGGGGTGGACGGCGACTCGCCTTCGAGATCCTCTACCCCAGTTCGAGCGGCATCCGACAGCGGACGGGCGTCATTCTCCAGGAGCAGTACCGGCGGCTCGGGATTGCGGTCGAGCTGGTCCCGCTCGAGTTCAATACGTGGACGGATCGGGCGCGGCGCGGCCGGTTCGATGCCGTGTTGGGCGCGTGGCAGATCGACCTGTCCCCCACCGGACTGCGCGAGTTGTGGGGCAGCCACGGCATCGGCGGGTCGAACTATGGGGCCTACGCGAGTCCGGTGTTCGACTCGCTGGTCGCACGGGCCTCCGCCACGGCGGATCCGGGCAGCGCCCGCACGCTGTGGCACGAGGCGATCGGCGTGATCAACCGCGACGCCCCGGCCGTGTGGTTGTTCTCCCCCCAGGCCGTCGCCGGCGTCCACCGTCGCATCGGGAACGTGACGATTCGACCCGACGAGTGGTGGGGGACGCTGTGGACGTGGACCGCGGGGAAGCGAGAGGGGGCGGGTGGGGTGGGTGAACGGGACTAGGAGGGACGGTTAGGGAACGTCTGCACAAGTCGCGCGGCGGGACCCTCCGGCCGCTGCAGTTCGCGAATCCACGGGCTGGTCCTGGCGGGGCGCTCACCGAGGCGTCCTTCGGGACCCACCGCTGCCGACGTGTGCAGCCCTTCCTTGGACGGGGCGACGGGTAGCGGTGGGTGGGCGGCAGGCGCAAGACTGTCTCACGCCGTTTGCGTTCGCCGACCGTTCGTCCCTGCTCCCGCCTGCCACGTGACCGTCTTGCCTCCGCCGACCGTCTAGCCGTCGAGCCGTCGAGCCGTCTACATTCTCTTCATGTTGATCGCCATCGCCCAGATCCGCCCACGCAAGGCCGACTACGGCGCTAATCTGCAGCGCGTCGGAGCAGTGCTGGCCCAGGTGGGGCGCTGGCCGGAACCGCCCCGGATCGTGGTGTTCGGCGAAACGGCAACCAGCGGCTATTACCTGGAGGGCGGGACCCGCGACGCGGCAGTCACGGCCGGGACGTTGCTCCGCGATCTGGCGATGCAGCATCACGCGGCCGGCGCGCCACCCCTGGACGTCTGCATCGGGTTCTACGAGCGGCACCACGGTCGGATCTTCAACTCCGCGCTCTACGCGTCACTCGGCGGCCCGAGCCCGGGCATCCGTCACGTCCACCGCAAAGTCTTCCTGCCCACGTACGGCATGTTCGACGAGGAGCGGTTCGTCGATGCCGGGACGTCCGTGCAAGCGTTCGACACCGCGTGGGGCCGCGTGGCGATGCTCGTCTGCGAGGATTCGTGGCACTCGGTGTCGGCCACGCTCGCCGCGCTCGACGGGGCCCAGCTGCTGCTCGTCCCGAGCGCATCCCCTGCCCGCGGCGTCGCGCCCTCTCCGTGGGGCACGGTGAACAACACCGAGGCGTGGGAGCGCGTGATGCGGCGGGCCGCGGAAGAGCATGGCGTGTACGTGGCCCTCGCACAACTCGTCGGTTTCGAGGGCGGGAAGGGGTTCCAGGGCCGCTCCCTGTTCGTGGGACCGGACGGCGGCGTGCTCGTCGCGGCGCCGGTGTTTGACGAGACGATCCTGCAAGGGCGGCTGGAACGCCGCGCGCTGCTGCGTGCCCGCTACGAACAGCCGCTGCTGGGTGATCTGGAGGTGGCGCTCCCGAGTCTGCTCCAGCGCTCCAACGAGCGCCGTGGGGAGCCGTTGCGATTCGACGGCGCGGAAGGGCAGCCCGTCCCGGCCATGCGGGCCGTTCCCGCCGGACTGCCGGTCGTGACGCGGATCCCGCCACAGGATCCCCTGGCCATCGATGCCCCACTGGTGGAGCGCTGGCTCGTGGCGTTCCTGCAGGAAGAGGTCGTGCGGCGCCGCGGATTCGAACGTGGCCTGGTCGCCCTCTCGGGCGGCGTCGACAGCGCCGTCACCGCGGCCCTCGCCGCACGCGCGTTGGGCGCGAAGAACGTGATCGGCGTGCGGTTACCCTACCGCACGTCGTCGCCCGACAGCCTGGAACATGCCGAGCTGATCGCGCGGACCCTGGGCATCTGCACGGAAACGATCGACATCACGCAAGCGGTCGACGGGTACTATGCGGGCGCCAGCGACGGCGGGGATCCGGGCCGCCGCGGGAACGTGATGGCGCGGGTGCGCATGATCGCGTTGTTCGACCTGTCGGCAAAGCACCGCGCGCTCCCCCTCGGCACGGGGAACAAGAGCGAGCGCCTGTTGGGGTACTTCACCTGGCATGCCGACGACTCGCCGCCCGTCAATCCGCTGGGGGACCTCTACAAGTCGCAGGTCTGGGCCCTCGCCCGGCACCTCGGCATTCCGGACGCCATCACCGACAAGCCCGCGAGCGCCGACTTGATGGCCGGCCAGACGGACGAGGGCGACCTCGGGCTGCCGTATGCCAGGGCCGACCGCATCCTCGACGCGCTCGTCACCGGTCTGGAGCCGGACGAGATCGTCGCCATGGGGTTCAGCGCCCAGGAAGTGGCGCTCGTGCGCGACCGGCTGGAGGGCACGCACTGGAAGCGCCGGCTGCCCACCGTGGCGACGCTGAGCCGCAGCACGATCGGCGAGAGCTACCTGCGGCCCGTGGACTACGGTGCGCATCCGCCGGAGCGCAAGTGAACGTGACCCGGCGGGTGAGCGGGTGGGCGGTTGGGTGGATCACCAGAGACCGCCGGAGGGCTGTCCCCGCCTGCACCCGCCCCACCGCCTGCCGGCCCAGCCGCGCATGACATCGGTCTCCCACGAGCCACAGCCTGCGTCCGCGTCCCGGGCCACGATGTCCGAGCTGATGATGCCCAACATGGCCAACAACTTGGGCCATGTCTTCGGCGGCGTGATTCTGTCGCTCGTGGATCGCGTGGCGGCGGTCGCCGCGATTCGCCATTCCCGCCGGCCGTGCGTCACCGTGTCCGTGGATCGGGTGGATTTCCACGAGCCGATCTTCCTGGGTGAGCTGGTGATCGCCCGGGCGAGCGTCAACTACGTTGGCCGGACGTCCATGGAGGTTGGCGTTCGCATCGAGGCGGAGCATCTCGTGAGCGGCAACCGGCGGCACACGAACAGCTGTTACGTGACGTTCGTGGCCATCGACGAGAACGGCAAGCCGGTTGCCGTGCGCCCACTGTTGCTGGAGACGGACGACGATCGGCGACGCCACGGTCGGGCCCAGGCCCGGCGCCGCCGCCGGCTCGAAGAGCGGCAGAGCGAGGCGCGGACGTGACTCGGGTTGTATGCGCCCTGAGTGGTGGGGGGGCCAAAACCGCCGCGCACCTCGGCGCCCTCCGCGCGCTCGACGAGCACGGGATGACCCCGCAGCATTACGTGGCGACCTCGATGGGCGCCGTCGTCGCGGCCGCGCTCGCCGCCGGCGTCACGTACGACGAGGCCCTGCGCCGGCTGACCCGCGTGCGGCGCCGCGACGTGGCGGTGCCGTCCCTCAAGGCGGTCCTGGGGTACCTGAGCGACAGCCTGTTCCGGCCCGAGCCACTGCGGCGCTTCATCGCGTCGCTCGTACCGGCGCGGCGGTTCGACGACCTGGAGATCCCCCTCACCGTAACGGCCGCCGACCTCGAACGCGGCGACCTCGTGCTGTTCGGTGACGGCGGGCTCGACGTGCCGTTGCACGACGCGCTCTATGCGGCGTGCGCGCTCCCCATCTACTATCCGGCCGCGCGGGTCGCCGGTCGGCTGTGCGCCGACGGCGGGCTCCGGGCCGTGCTGCCCCTCGACGTTGCGGCCGGGTTCGAGCCGGATCTCATCTATGCGGTCTCCGTCGGGCCCTCGCGCAGCGAGCTTCCCGCCGAGGGCCGCGCCACGCTCCCGCCCCTGGTGCGGCGCCACGGGGAGGTGCTCCGAGTCATGATGGCCGCGCAGACCGAGGAGCTGCTTGCTCGCTGGGCAGACCGGCCGCATCCCGAACTGGTCGTCGTTCAGCCGCCGGTTCAGGCCGAGACCACGTTCGCGGTGGACCGGGTCGCCGGCTACGTGGAGGAGGGCTACCGCACCGCCATGCGAGTGCTGGGGGAGCGGCGAGTGCCGCAGCGCGGGGTGGGGCGTTAACGTTCGGCAAATCGACGGATCGACAAATCGACGGATCGACGGATCCGGGGTGGCGGGGTCGATCCCTCGATCCCTCGGCAGTCAGGAGCCATGGCCAAACGCAAGTACTTCACGATCGACGAGGCGAACCGCACGCTTCCGCTGGTGCAGCGAATCGTGCAGGATATCGTCGACGAATACCGTGGCTGGAAGGAATGCCTGGCGCGCTACGAGTTGGCGGCGGCGTACCAGCGCCCGGAGGAGGGCGAGTCGCCTGATGCGGTGGCGCTGCGTCGGCGGGTGGACGAGATCGCCCAACAGATCAATGACTACATCGCCGAGCTCGAGCAGATCGGGTGCGTGCTGAAGGGGTTCGACGACGGGCTCGTGGATTTCCGCTGTAAGTTTGGCCGCCGAGACGTGTGGCTGTGTTGGAAGCTCGGCGAGACCGAGGTGGCCCACTGGCACGAGCTGGACGCGGGCTACCGCAGTCGTCAACCAATCGCGCCGGAACTGGCGGGAGATTCCAGCGACCGATGACCCTCGTACGGTTTCTCCACCTGATCGGCCTCTCGTTGTGGCTGGGTGGGGGCCTGTGGGGCCTGGTGATCCTGCTCGGCGCCCGTGGGGAGGATCCCGCGCCCCGAGGGGACCACCTCGCGCTTGCGACCCGGCTCTATGCCTGGATCGTCGCTCCAGGCGCGATGCTCGCCACCGCCTCCGGCCTGGCGCTCACGATGATGGCGGCCAGCGCGGGCTACGGGGCGCGACTCGGCACGGCGTCCCTCGCGGCCATGCAGGCGATCGGCCTGTTGGCCGGCGTGCTGGAGCTGTTCGTGGGCCTCCCGACCGCGCAGCGGCTCGGTCGCGTCCTTGCCGCGTCCGATCCGGCGGAGATCCCCCAGGCGGGTGAGCGCTTCCGGAGTCGGCTGGCCGGCGTGCTCGCGACGACGCTCACGCTCGTGGTCCTCTCGCTCTACCTGGGCGTCGCCGGTACGCCCCACTGATCCACGCATGCCGGCCGTAAACGTGGATCCACGCCGCCTCGTCGGACGATTCACGCTGTCCGGGCTCGGTCACGTCGGCCGGCTCGCGGCGTTCGTGCTCGAGATGGTCCGTACGCTGGGGGAGTGGCGAATCTGGATCCCGCGTACGCTCGAGCAGGCCGAGCACATCGGCTTCGGGTCCCTCTTCATCGTGCTGCTCACGGCGGGCTTTGCGGGTGCGGTGACGGCGCTCCAGACCGGGTACCAGTTTCAGGCGAACCTGCCCGTGTACATCGTGGGTGGGCTCATCGTCCAGACGATCGTGCTCGAGCTCGGGCCCGTGCTCACGGCCCTGCTGCTCGCGGGTCGCATTGGCGCGCGCTACGCCGCGGAGCTCGGCACGATGCGGGTCACCGAGCAGATCGACGCGTTGGAGAGCCTGGGACGCTCACCGTCCTCGCACCTCATCATCCCCCGGGTGTTCGCGGGCATCGCGATGCTGCCGATTCTGGTCATTTTCGCCGACCTGATCGGCATCCTCTCGGGCTACTTCTTCGCAGCGACCGGCGTGCTCCAGATCTCGGCCGCGGACTTCTCCTATGGGGCGCGCTACTTCTTCCGCCCGTGGGACCTGTGGTACTCGATGATCAAGTCCGTGTTCTTCGGGCTCGCCATCTCCCTGGTGCCGTGCTACGTGGGATTCACCACCAAGCAGGGCGCCGAGGGCGTCGGCCGCGCGACCACCGCCGCCGTGGTGAGCGCGTCCGTGTTGATTCTGTTCCTCGACGCGCTGCTGGCGCAGGTGCTGTTGCCCAATGCCTGAGCCTCGCCGCCAGGCCCCGCCCCGCTCACGGGAGGACGTGAGGACGGGAGGGCGTGAGGGATTACGCGGCCACTTCCTCACGTGCTCAGGTGCTCACGTTCTTCCGTCTGCCCGTCCCACACACCGCCCGCACCGGGCAGATGCCGCACTTGGGCTTCCGCGCCAGGCACACGGTCGCCCCCAGATCCATCAGGGCCTGACCGAACTCCCAGGCGACCCGCCGGTCCGTGGGCAGCAGGCGCTCGGCGAGCGACCAGAGGTGGTGGGTGGGCGGTTGGGCGGGCGGGCGGTTGCCTCTCCGTCCCGCTTTCCGTCTGTCCGCCGGTCCGTCCTTCCGTCTTTCCGTCCGTCGAAACACCCGCCGCAGCACCCGCGCCACGTTCGTATCCACGGCCGGAACGCGGCGTTCGTAGGCGAAGGCGGCGACGGCCCCGGCCGTGTACCGGCCCACGCCGGGAAGTTGCTCGAGCGCGGCCGGGTCGTCGGGGATCGTCCCGGCGTGGTCGCGCACGACGGTGCGGGCGAGCGCGTGGAGGTTGGCGGCGCGGCGATAGTAGCCCAGCCCGTCCCACGCCTCGCGCACGCGCGACGGACGCGCGCGCGCCAGGTCTGCCAGGGTCGGGAAGCGTCGCAGAAACCGGGGATAGAAATCCTGGACGCGACTCACCTGCGTCTGCTGGAGCATGAATTCGGAGACGAGGATGCGGTACGGATCTCGCGTCGCGCGCCACGGCAGGTCGCGGCCGTTGGCCCGAAACCAGCGCAGCAGGCGGCGCTTGAACGAGAGCTCGCGGGAGCGTGGGGGCATGAGGGGAAGATAGGGCGGGTGGGCGGGTGGGCGGTCGGGCGGCTCTGGGGGCCGGCTGATGCGAGCGGACCCCTGGCCGCATCGCCTGGTCG
>JAOTWJ010000264.1 GCA_029862925.1 Gemmatimonadota bacterium | reverse complement strand
CCCGCCCCCCGTCCCCCCCGTCGGGCCCTCCCTTCGGTACGAAGGTCTCCCGGCGGAACGACATGCACCCGGACCCGCCGGTGCCGGCGCTCACGCGCACGACGGCTTCGTCGAGGAAGATCATGCTCGGCGGGTGGGCGGATGGGCGGATGGGCGGACGGTCGTCACCGGCGACACGCTCCATTGGGAGCACCGGTAGGCACGACCGGGAGACGAACCACATGCCGCACGATGTGCCGCGCCGTCTGTCCCAGCGACATCGTTTGCGCGCCGAGGAGGGTCATTCGAACGTAAGGTCGCCGGACGCGCGCATGACACCGACCGGCTCGTCCCGCGTGTTGACGAGCGGGAACTCGGCGAACCGGCTCAGGGTCTCGCGCGGGCTGGGAGCCAGCTCCAGCCGTTCCAACACGGCCACCAGGGCCACCATCGTGGCGCGGGGGTGCCCGTCCTCGACTTTCAGCGCCACCCCGAGCCCCCGCGTCGGCAACGTCACGCCATAGACGCCGTCAGCCCCGACCTTGGCGATGACAGCTCCCGGATACGCCTGCATGGCGGCGGTGCACAGGCGTCGCCGGCCCGCCACCAGCTCGGGGTGCTGGAGCATCGCTCCCCGCACCGCCATCGCCGCGGGCTCGTCGGAGACGCCCAGACGGGCAAAGCCGAGGGCCATGGCCTCGAGCGGCACCTGAAACGAGACCACACCACACCCGTCTATGCCCTCGCCGATCTGCTCAGGGCGCAGATCCATCCAGCGGGCGACTTCGCCCCGACAGCGTTCCTGGACCGGGTGCCCTGCCCGGTGGTATCCGTCGGTCGGCCAGCCTTTTGACACCGCGAGCGCCAGCATCGCCGTGTGCTTCCCGGAGCAGTTGCTCGCCAGCCGTCCCGCCGGCCAGAGGTCGTCGGGCCGGGACTCGCCGGCCAGGTGCACACCCAGATCCAGCGCGAGCGCGCGGTGCGGTCCGCAGGCCAGTGCCGATTCCTTGCACCCGATGCGTGTCAGGAGCCCCTCGACGATCTCCACCTGACGCCACTCGGAATTGTGCGACGCACAGGCGAGGGCCAGCTCGGCGCTGGTGATGGCGAACCGGGCCGCGGCGCCGTCGGCCACGACGGGCATCGCCTGGAAGGGCTTGGCGGCCGACCGCATGAAGGTCGGGAACCGCGCGTCACCCGCAGCTGCGACGCGCCGTCCCTCGGCGTCCACCACGGCGACGGATACGCGATGCGCGGACTCGACCGCCTGGCCTCGACGGGCCTCGATCCTGAGCGTCGACACGGGAGGTAGAGTACTGTCGGGTGGAAGCCGGGGGTAGCCTCACCTTGCGGCAGCGATTGCGACATGCCGAGATTGGCACATGCGCTCTCTCGACAGTCATCTTCGCCGCGCGGCGCTTGCGCTCGCCGTTCTGCTGCTCGCGACGCCCGACGCCCTGCCTGCGCAGCGCCTCGCCCCGCACGCCTACCTGCCGCTGGACCACTGGAGCGTCCCGCTGCTCGAGCATATGATCGTGCGTGGCGTCATCCGCGATCCGACGCCGCTGGAACGTCCCTGGCTGGTCGGCGCCATCGCTGAGGCGCTCGCGGAGGCGGACACGATCCGTGCGACCGGTGCGGAGCGCCGGACGATGGCCCAGCTGCGAGAGCTGTTGGTGCCACTCGCCCCCCGGGCGCTCCTCGCCATCGACGGCGACGTGGGCGGCCGGGGCTCGACCCACGCGCGTCGCCCTCGCTTCAACCTGCGCGAGGAAGGTCCGGGCGACGTCGTGCCGTACGCCACCGGCCGGTTCAGTCTGCAGTTCGGGCCCGGCGTGCTGGCGATGTCGCCGGTCGTCGACCCCACGCTCGACGAGGACCCCGACTACGGCGGGTTCGATCAGCCCATCGATGCGCGCATGACCGATACGTACGTGGGGTATCGCTCGTCGCTGTTCCTCGTGGACCTGGGCAACCTGTCGCGCAACTGGGGACCCCCCGAGTTCCCTGGCGTCTTGTTGTCACCGTGGACGGAGAGCTTCGAGCACCTCTACGTGCGGCTCGGCCCGCGGGCCGTGTCGGTGGGGTTCCTGCTCGCGCAGCTCGATGGGCTGCCCAACCTCTCCGGCGAGCTGACCAACCGATACGTGTACGGCCATCGCCTGGTCGTGCGGCCGACGTCGTGGCTCGATCTCGTGGCGTGGGAAGCGCTGATCGCGGCCGGCCCGGGGCGGTCGATCGAGCTGTGGTACCTCAACCCGTTCCGCTTCGTGTTCGAGACGCGCGACGTGCGCGCGCAGTCGGCGAACGCCATGGTGGGCGGCGACGGCGAAATCCGCGTGGGCCGGCGGCTGCGGCTCTCCGGGAGCCTCACGTTCGACGACATCCAGATCTTCAAGTCCCCGGGCCCGGTGGCGGAAGAGCCGCCGTCGTTTGCGATCACCGCGGCCGCGGCGACGTATGCCGGGCCGCTCGCGATTCGCCTGGGGTATACGGTGGTCAGCAACCTGATGTACCGCACGCCGGACCCCACCGAGTCCCCGCTTACCGGCGTGAACACCGCGCGCGGCCGCATCGGGACCGGCCTCGGCCGCAACTACAGCGACTACGACCAGGTCACGCTCCGGCTCGGCATCATGCCCCTGGTAGGCATCCATCTGGAACCCGAACTCACACTGCTCCGACAGGGAGAAGGCGACTTCCGGCTTCCCTTCCCGACGCCAGCCGAATACGCCACGACGCCCACGCTCTTCGCGGGCACCGTGGAGCGAACCGTGCGCGCCGCCCTGCGGGCCCACGTGCGGCTGCCCGTCGATTTGCCGGGGCAGCTCACC
>JAOTWJ010000263.1 GCA_029862925.1 Gemmatimonadota bacterium | reverse complement strand
GGCACGCGGGGCGGGAAATGTGGCCGGTGCGAGTACCGCCAGCTCTGCGGCGGGTGCCGGGCCCGCGCGTTCGGCACGGCGGGCGACTACCTGGCCGAAGACCCGTCCTGCACGTACGAGCCCGACGGCGAGCGCGAGCCGATTGGCGCGGTGCGCGCCGTGACGTACGGGGCTCCCGCGGAGGCGACGATGCCGTGGAGCGACGAGGCATGGGCACGGGTCGCACGTATCCCGTCGTTCGTGCGCGGCGTGGTGATGCAGCGGGTCGAAGAGTACGCGCGGCGCGAGGGCCACCGCGAGGTGACGGCCGAGCTGCTGGCTGAGGTGCGGAGCGCCATGCCCGTGGATTTCTCCAAGCGCCTCCCGTTTTTCCTGCGCCATGAACACTGAGCTGCTCGCCCTCGTCCAGGCGGTCGCCGACACGACCGGCGCGTACGGGCGGTTCCCCGGGATCGGCGCGCGGGCCGCCGTGTGGATCGCTGCGCAGGTGCACCTGATGTTCGCCGCGTTCGTGCTCGGCGTGCCGATGTTCGCGGTGATCACCGAGCTGATCGGGATCGTCGCCAAGGACGAGAAATACGACAAACTGTCCAAAGAGTTCACGCGGCTGTTGGTGTTCGCCTACAGCGCCACGGCGCTGTGGGGCGCGGTCCTGGTCTTCTTCCTCACGACGCTCTACCCGCGGTTCTGGGGCCACATGGCCCAGATCTTCGGGCTGTCGATGTGGATCTACGTGGGGTTGTTCTTCGTCGAGTCGTTCACCCTCTACCTCTACTACTACGGCTGGGACCGCTGGCGGGCGGGCCGCGCCAAGTGGGGCCACTGGGGGCTGGGCCTGCTGCTGAACGCGTGGGGCACGGCGGTGATGTTCATCGCCAACGGGTGGCTCACGTACATGATGTCGCCCCCGTCAGGCGTCACCGCCGAGACGCTGCCCGCGGAGGTGGGCACGTGGAACGCCATCGCCAACGCGACCTGGATGCCGATCAACATCCACCGGCTGATCGCGAACGCCGTGTTCGGCGGATCCATCGTGGCGGCGTATGCGGCGTACCGGTTTCTCGCCGCCCGGAGCGACGAGGAGCGCGCCCACTACGACTGGATGGGATACGTCGGGAATTTCATCGCGATCTCGACCTTCATCGTGCTCCCGTTTGCCGGCTACTGGCTGGGCCGCGAGATCTACGAGTACAACCAGCAGATGGGCATCACGATGATGGGCGGCTTCATGAGCTGGCTGTGGATCGTGCAGGCCGTGCTCATCGGGGTGCTGTTCCTCGCCGCCAACTACTACCTGTGGATCGGGATGGGTCGCATTCCCGGCGCTGAGCGGTTCATGCCGTACACGAAGTGGATGCTGCTGCTGCTCGTGATCTGCTGGATCGTGTGGGCGACACCGCACACGATGATCGCGAGCCGCGAGGAGTTGGCCGCCATGGGCGGCTCCCATCACCCGTTCCTCAACGTGCTCGGCGTGATGAGTGCCAAGAACACCGCCGTGAATCTCATGATTCTCACGACGTTCCTGTCATTCCTCATGTACCGGAGGGCCAACAAGCGGCCCACGGTGCCGTGGGCGCGGAGCGGGACCATCGTACAGGCGGGGATGTTCGCGCTCGCCGCGGGGGTGGTCCTGTTCTACGGCGTGTACGGGTATTTCGTCGAGGCGATCGTCCGGATCGGGTTCAGCGTGTACCAGGTGGCGGCCGTGCTGGCCTGCATCATAAGCGTCACGGTTATTGATATCGCGCTGGGCCGGCGGGCGGAGTCGCGCGGTGCCATCCGGTGGGGTCAGATGCCGGAGCGGTCGCAATACGCGCTGTTCGTGCTCGCGGTGACCTTCACCTGGCTCATGGGCCTGATGGGCTTCGCGCGGAGCGGAATCCGCCAGCACTGGCACATCTGGGAGGTCATGCGGGATACCAGCGTGGACGCCGCGACCCCGGCCCTGGGCTACGCGGCCAACATCATCAGCATCTGCGTCCTGATCTTCCTCAGCCTCGTGGCCTTCATCTTCTGGCTCGGCGGGCTGGCGGAACGCGTGGTCGCCAAGCCGCGGCCCGCGGCGGGAGGCTGACGCGACCATGTGGCGCACGAACCTCAAGATCCTCGGCATCGCGCTGGTCGTGGTGGGCTTCTACACCACCGTGGCCCACGTCATTCCGCAGCTCCAGTCCGAGGTGCCGGAGACGTTGGACCTGGGGGGCGATGTCAGCGCCGACGCGCTGGTGGCCGCGGGCGAGCGGGTGTACAACGGCGCGGGCGGCTGCACGGCCTGCCACGGGCTCGGCACGCGGGCGCCCAACCTCCTCACGGATCATGCCGGCGAGGGCGCGATCGGCGCCCGCTGCGGAACGCGCGAGGCCGGGAAGGACTGCAAGGCGTATCTGTGGGAGTCGCTCACGCAGCCCGGCACGTATCTGGTGAGCGGGTTCGACAACATCATGCCCGACATGCGGCGCCAGCTGCCGGAAGACCAGCTCTGGGCCGTCGTCGCGTTTCTCGAGGCGCAGGGCGGTGAGGTGACCGTCACCGCCGCCGATCTGCAATCGGCCGCGACGGCGTCCGCCACCGGGCCTGTCGCGCCCACCGCGTCATCCACGACCGACCCCGGTCAGTTGCTCCAGGAGAACGGCTGTCTCGGCTGCCACGCGATCGACGGCGCGGGACCGCCCATCGGGCCGTCGTTTGACGAAATCGGCGCCCGCGTGTCCGCGGACCGGATCCGACGCGGCATCCTGGAGCCGGACGCCGAGGTGGCCAAGGGCTACGAGCAGTTCGCCGGGATGATGCCCAAGACGTTCGGGCAGCAGCTCACTGGGCAGCAGCTC
>JAOTWJ010000262.1 GCA_029862925.1 Gemmatimonadota bacterium | reverse complement strand
CACGAGCTTCCGGGCCGCCGCCTTGTCGCCCATCAGCCGGATCTGATCGGCCGTGGGACCGATGAACGTCACGCCCGAGGCCACGCACGTCTCGGCGAACTCGGGGTTCTCCGCCAGGAATCCGTAACCGGGGTGAATCGCGTCCGCGCCAGTGATCTCCGCGGCGGCGATCAGCGCGGGAATGCGCAGGTAGGAGAGGCGGCTCGGCGGCGGGCCGATACAGACGTCATCGTCGGCGAACCGGACGTGCAGTGACTCGCGGTCGGCTTCGCTGTAGACGGCGACGGTCTCGATCCCCAACTCGCGGCACGCGCGGATCACCCGCAGGGCAATCTCGCCGCGGTTGGCAATCAGGACCTTGCTGAACATGCGCTACTTTGTGAGGCCGTCCGGCAGGTCGTCCGACCCGCCCTGTCGCATCGCTTCGCTGACCTCCTCGGCATACGTCCGGTCGGACGTGCCCTCGATGCCGCTCACCCGCAGCGCGAACTCGTTGGGGTTGGTCGAGTAGAACAGCGCGCTCTCGTAGCTGATCGCGCCCTTCTTGTACCACTGCATCAGGGACTGGTCGAACGACTGCATCCCGTACTGGACCGTCCCCTCGCGGATCAACTCCGGGATGTTCAGCGCCTTCTCGCGGTCCCGGATGTTGTCGCGCACGGCGGCCGTGTTCACGAGCACCTCGCACGCCGGCACCCGACCCTTGCCGTCCTGCGTGGGCACGAGCCGCAGTGAGACGACCGCCTCGAGTGCCGTGGACAGGAGGTTCCGCACCGCGTCATGCTCGTGCGGCGGGAAGAACGAGATGATGCGGTTGATCGTCTGACTCGCGTCCGTGGTGTGCAACGTCGAGAACACCAGGTGTCCCGTGTCGGCGGCCTTCATGGCCGTGTCCAGCGTGATGCGGTCGCGGACCTCACCGATCAGAATGACGTCGGGGTCCTGCCGCAGCACGTGCCGCAAGGCGCTCTCGAACGACAGTGTATCGGTCCCCACCTCGCGCTGCGACACGTTGGCCGCGCCATCGCGGTGCAGGAACTCGATCGGATCCTCGATCGTGATGATGTTGCAGCGCCGGTACTGGTTGACATGGTTCACCATCGCGGCGAGGGCGGTGGACTTCCCGGACCCTGTCACGCCGGTCACGAGCACCAGCCCGCGCGGCTTGAGGGAGATCTTCTCCAGCACGCCCGGCAGATTGAGCTCCTTGATCGTCTTCAGCTCGTACGGAATCGACCGGAACACGAACGCCAGCGTGCCGCGCTGCTGGAACACGTTGGTCCGGAACCGCCCGATGCCCGGCACGCCGATGGCGAAGTCCGCTTCCTTGTGGTCGGCAAATTCCTTCACTTGCCGCGGCGTCATGAGCTGCTCCGCCAGCGCCTTCAACTCCTCCGGCTTGAGCGGCGACTGGTCCAGTTGCGACAGGTCCCCCGCCACGCGAATCGTGGGCGGGCGCCCGACCTTGAGGTGCAGATCGGAACCGTTGCGCTGGACCATCTCCGTGATGGCCTGCTTGAAGTTGAATGGTTGCTCAGCCATGGGGATCCACCCGGAACAGGACCTGACCGAACTCGACGGGTTGCGTGTCCTCGACGGCAATCTCCCGGATGACACCGGCGATTTCGGCGTCGAGCGGGTTCATGATCTTCATCGCTTCGATGATGCAGAGCGTCTGACCCGGCGTGATGCGGCTGCCGACGCGAACGTAGGGCTCCGCCCCCGGCTCGGGCTGGGCGTAGTACGTCCCCACCATCGGCGACTTGATCTCGCTGAGCGTCGGCGTGGCGGGTCCGGGCGCGGGCTCGGCCGTCCCGGCCGCCTCTGCCCCGGCGGCCGCGACCGGACCGGCGGGTCCGGCCGGTGAGGCCGGCGCGGACATGTGGTAGGTCACCGGCTGGCCGGGCACCGCGAGCGGACCTTTCGAGATCCGGATCGTGGTCGTCCAGCGCCGGATCTCGATGCTCTGGGCGTCCGATCGGTGCAGCAGATCGAGCAGCCGCTCGAGAAAGGCGATATCGATCATAGGCGTGTGGCGCGCCTCAGGTCAGCTCGCGCAGTTCGGTGTCTCCATCCGAGAGCAGTTGCGCTCCAGTCGGTGTGAGATGCACGTCGTCCTCCAATCGGATTCCACCCCAGCCGGGAAAGTACACTCCGGGTTCGACCGTGACCACAGCGCCGGCCGGGAGGGCGTCCTCGTTGGTCCGGCTGAGCCGCGGGCCTTCGTGCACTTCCAGTCCCAGCCCGTGACCCAGCGAATGGCCGAACGCGTCGCCGAACCCCCGGGCCTCGATCACCGTTCGCGCCAGCGCGTCCGCCTCGCGACCCGTGAGCCCCGCCCGCAACCCCGACACGGCCCGTCTGTGGGCGTCGCGCACGAGGTCGTACATGACCTGCTGCCGATCGTCCGCCCGGCCGACGACGACGGTCCGGGTGAGGTCGGCGCAGTATCCGTCCACCTGAACGCCGAAGTCAAGCAGCACGAGGTCGCCGGCCGCGATGACGCGGTCGCCCGTCCGGGCGTGCGGCAGCGCGCTGCGCGGCCCCGACGCGACGATCGTCGGAAACGGGTGCCATTCACTGCCCCGCCGCCGCAGCTCGGCCTCCAGCGCAGCGGCGACCTGCCGTTCCGTGGCCCCCGCCCGCACGGCCCCGAGCGCGGTCGCCAGCGCTTGCTGCCCGAGCGCCGCAGCCCGACGGATGGCATCCACTTCGCCCGGGTCTTTCTGGACGCGCAGCGCCTCGACGAGGCCCCGCGTGGACCGTACATCGCTGCCGCCGACGGCACCGGCCAGGCGCTCCGCCGTGGCGACGGTCATCGTCTCCGCCTCGAGCCCCAGCACCCGC
>JAOTWJ010000084.1 GCA_029862925.1 Gemmatimonadota bacterium | reverse complement strand
CCACCGAGAGCGTGTGTCCCTCCCGCGCGCCTCGATTGCCTGCCTCCATGATTCCCGGACCACCGCCCGTGATCACCGCAAACCCGGCCTCACCCAACCGGCGCGCCGTCTCCCGGGCCGCTTGATACCAGGGATCCCGCTCGTCCACCCGGGCTGAACCGAAGATCGTGACCGCCGAGGTCACGTCGGACAACTCGTCGAATCCCTCGACGAATTCCCCCATGATGCGGAGTACGCGCCACGGGTCGGTGCTCGTGAACGCCCGCCGTTCGACTACTGGTCGGGACGTCAGCAGTTGCGCGTCCGCGGTCGACGGCCGCGGGGGCTTAGCCTCGGAGCGCTTCGAGGGCGGCGACATGGTCCTCCACGGTGTTGTAGAAATACGGCGAGAGACGAACGTGACCCGGCCGCGCGTCGGCCACGATCCCCCGCTCCGCGAGACGCGTCACCGCCGCGGCGGGGTCGGCCGACGGGAGCATGACGATGGCCGAGCGGGCGTCCGGCTCCGGGGCCACGTGGGGGCGGAGCCCCAGCTCCTGCGCCCGGGCCACGAGATCGTGCGCGAGCGCCGCGGTGACCTCCCGGACGCGCGGGTAGCCGATCGCCTCCAAGACCTCGAACCCGCCCAACTGGGCGTGCACGGCCGCCAGCGCTGGCGTCCCCTGCTCGAGCCGGCGCGCGTCGGCGTGCCGCACCAGCGTGTGCGGGTCGAAGTCGAACTGCCGGGCGTGCGCAAACCATCCCGTCACCGCAGGATCCAACTCGGGCAGGAGATCCTGCCGCGCATAGAGGAACGCGATGCCGGGTCCTCCGAGCAGCCACTTGAGACCACCACCGCTCAGGAAGTCCACGCCCATGGCGTGCACGTCGACCGACACCTGCCCGACGCTCTGATACGCGTCGATGTAGCACCACGCTCCGTGGCGGTGCGCGGCGTCCGCCACCGCACGCACGTTCTGGATGGCTCCCGTCGTGAAGTACACGTGGGACGTCGCCACGAGTGCCGTGCGGTCATCGACCGCGCGGGCGATCAACTCGGCCGGAACGGTCACCCCGTCCGGGCTGCGGACGATCACCACTTCCACACCCTGCGCGCGCCGCGCCAACCACTGGTACGCCACCGTGGGGAAGTCGAGGTCCGTCGTCACGACCTTCGGCCGCTTCCGATAGTCGAGCAGACTGGCGAGCACGGACGTGGCGGTGGAGATCGAGGCGTGAAGGGCAACCCCGTCGGCGGGCGTGCCGATGGCCCGCGCGTAGGCGGCCCGCACGGCGGCGAGACGCTCCCACCAGACGTCGTACCACGCCGCCGCCCCGCGCTGCTCCCACTCGCCGAGGAACTCCTGGACCCGCGCGCGCGATTGCCGCGAGAGGGCGCCGAGCGAACAGGAGTTGAGGTAGATCTGGCGCTCGAAGATCGGGAAGTCGGCGCGCCAGGCAGCGCGCCCCGAAGCGGGGGTGCTTGCGGCCGTCATAGCGCCCCAATATACACTGAGGGTGGTCGGCTCACGGTCCGGCGCGACGCCGGAGGAGACTCCAACCGGCAATGGCAGCCCACGTGGCTTCGAGCACGATGAACCCCAGGCGGCGGTCCCACACCGCGACCCCGGTGAGCAACCCTGCGCCCACCAGGTTGGCCCACAGGTACCGGCGCTGCGCGGGGCTCCACCAACCCCGTTGCAGCGCCAAGAACGCGCCGAGGATCAGCACGGCCCCGACGAGGGAGATCGCTTGCACGACGTAGGGCATTCGGTTCCGCCTCCGACGCGACGCGGATGGGCCCGCCTGGTGCTGACCCTGGCACTGCGGGCGGCCGTCCGCCCGCTGCTCGCGCGGGACCTGCTGGCCGCGGCCTGGGCGTTCCGGCGGCGCCACTGGCTGCGACGTCCGCCCTTCCTACCCCTGCCCGCGCGCGATTACTTGCGCTGGCGAATGTACACCGCCTACGGGGACGAGCGGGCCGTCCCCTCCGTCGACGACGTCGTTCGATTCGTGACATGGCGCCGGAAGCTGCTACGGCTCTGACCCCGACCCGTCGCGCCGCCCTCGTCAAGCACCGCGCTTGCGACCTGGGCTTCGCCAGTGCCGGGATCACCGATCTGGCGCCGACCCCGCATGCCGACGCGCTCGACCGCTGGCTGGCGACGGGGCTGGCCGGCACGATGCGGTACATGCACCGACAGGCGGCCGCTCGGAAGGCTCC
This sequence comes from Gemmatimonadota bacterium, assembly GCA_029862925.1. Classification (GTDB taxonomy): domain Bacteria; phylum Gemmatimonadota; class Gemmatimonadetes; order Gemmatimonadales; family GWC2-71-9; genus JAOTWJ01. Next base: position 10,656 of record JAOTWJ010000084.1, on the reverse strand, counting down.
CGGGCAGATCCTGCCGGGCGCAACCCGCGCCGTCGTCCTCACCCGCCCCTACCCCTCCGACGAGCCACCGCCGATGCCGAGCGGCGGACGAGTGGCCCGATACGCCCGCGGGCCCGACTACCACACGACGCTCCAGCCCGCGCTCACGGCGCTCGCCGACTACATCCGTTCGCTTGGGCCGCCCGTCACCCGCGCCCGCGCCTATGTGGATGCCGGGCCCGTCCCGGAACGTGAGCTGGCCCAACGCGCCGGCCTGGGGTGGATCGGCAAGAACACCATGCTCATCGATCCCGCGCGCGGGTCCTACTGCTTCCTCGCGTCCGTGCTCACGGATCTGGATCTCGCGACCGACCCGCCGTTTGCCGCCGACCGCTGCGGCAGCTGCACCCGTTGCCTCGAGGCGTGCCCCACCAACGCGTTCCCAGCGCCGCGCGTGCTCGATGCCACGCGGTGCATCTCCTACTTGACGATCGAACACCGTGACGAGATCGCGCCGCCCGTGGCACGTCTCATGGGAGACTGGATCTTCGGGTGCGACGTGTGTCAGGAAGTGTGTCCCTGGAACGAGAAGTTCGCCGAGCCAATCACCGACGGCGAGCTGCAGCTCGATCCCGGGCGCGCCTGGCTGCCCCTCGACGCCTTCGCCACTCTCGATGACGCCACGTTCGACGAACGGTATGGGTGGACGCCACTCGAGCGCCCAGGACTCACGGGGATGCGCCGCAACGCATCCATCGCGGCCGCAAACAGCGGCCGGGAGGCCCTATGGCCGAACCGGTGACGGACCCCATCCTGCGGGAGCGCCTGAGTCACATCCGCAACCGCCTGCGCGAGGGTCTGGCGCAGGTGGACCCCCATCACCGCTTGCGCGACCGCCCGGCGTCCTACAAGGTCATCGCGGGGCAGACGCTCGAGATCGTGTACCGCGACGTGCCTCGCATCGACGAGTCCGAGGTGCTCGGCGTGAAGCACCTCATCGGCGAGACCTGCTACTGCTCGGTGCTGCCGCAGACCGCCGAGACGCTCACGGTCCGGTTCGTGGTTCCGCTGACCGAGCGCTGAGCGCGGGCCGGGCCGTCACCGCCGCAGGATGCGACCGTCCAGCAAACGGGCGCCCGTGGTCGGGAAATCGAGCGCACTCAGCGAGTCGATCAGCGTGGCGGCCCGGCCAGTCACGTCGGGGAAGGCCACCCCCGGACGGACCTGGATCGTCGAGTGTACCACACCGTCCACGACCCGACCACGCCGGTCGAGGAGCGCACACACCACAGCCCCCCGGTTCAGTGGCTCGACCCGCGAAAACGGACCGTACGTGACCAGGTTCCCGAGCGAGTAGACGACGAGCGCCTCGCCCTGCCATTCGATGGCGCGCAGTACGTGGGGACCATGTCCAAACACGATCGCCGCGCCGGCATCCACGGCCGCCCGAGCGAACGCCACCGGGTTGCCCCGGTTCTCCCCCAGAAACACTTCCGTCGCATCGCGCGTGCGTTGCGCCCCAACTCCCTCCGCCGCCATGTGCACCGACACGACGACCCGACCGTAGCGCGCCACGGCCCGAGCAACGTGACGGCGCACGGCCTCCAGGTCGCGCGCATCCGGTCCCCCCGTAAACGTACTGAACCCGAGCACGCCCACCGTATCGCCGGAGGGCAGCGGCAGGACCCTGGCAAGGGTGTCGGCGCCCGTGACGGCAACACCGGCCGTCGCCAGGTGAGCGACGGTCTCCTCGAAGCCAGCCGCCCCGGCATCCCGAGCATGGTTGTTGGCCACGTTTCCCACCACGGCGCCGACCGGGAGCAGGCGGCGAAGCGCGGCGGCCACAGCGGAGTTCTGGCGGAACTGATAGCACCGGGTCGAACCCGGCCGACACTTCCCGGGTGACACCCCGTCACCGATGGCGCCCTCGACGTTGAGCAGCACGATGTCGGCCTCCGCGACGAGCGGGGCGAGGGGCGCGAGCAGACTATCCGGATCGGGCAGCAGCGTGGCACTGCCCGTGAGGCGCTGGGCAACGAGCGCCCATGCCGTATCCAGGTTGCTTCCCAGCATCACGTCCCCGCCGGCGCAAATCTCGGTACCGACGTACAGAGGAAGGTGCTCGACTTCGCGCCACGGCAGTTGCCGGATCTGCGGTCGCGGCGACCGTATCGCCGCAACACGCGGGAGCGGCAGGGGCGGGAGGCCCGGCGCGCAGCCCGCCGAGAGGAGCAGCGCCACCGCCAGCAGCCGAACGGGGCGCATCACAGACCCGTGGGGTGATCGAAGAACTCGAACGGCAGCCCGAACCGCTCGGCGAGATGCGCACCGAGTGCCTGCACACCTACCGTCTCGCTCGCGTAGTGGCCCGCGAGAATCAGATTGAGCCCCCACTCCTCGGCATCGAAGTACGCATGGTGGGGACCCTCTCCCGTAACCAGCGTGTCGATTCCCCGGTCCCTGGCCTCGGCCAGCAGTCCACTCCCCGCACCGGTGACGACGGCAACGCGTCGGAGCGGGTCGGGACCGGTCGCCACGACGCGCAACGGTGGGACCCCGAGCCGCCGCTCGATCCGCCCGACCAACTCCGCGAGCGGGAGCTCGAGTGGGCCGGCCCACCCGATCTCGCGCTCGCCGTCCGCGCGGCCAAACGGTTCCAGCGCCTCCACCCCAAGCGCGCGGGCGAGGACGGCGTTGTTGCCGACCTCGGGATGGCGGTCGAGAGGCAGGTGCGCTGAATAGAGCGCGATGTCGTGGGAGATGAGCGCCCGCAGCCGCCGGCCGTGGCGCCCCACGGCGGCCTGCAGCCCACCCCAAAACAGCCCGTGGTGGACGAGGAGCAGGTCGGCGTGCCGCTCTGCTGCGGCATCGATGGTCGCCTGGCACGCATCCACGGCCCCGAGGATCCGCGTCACCCGACCGGAGTTCTCGACCTGGAGACCGTTGAGCGCCCGCCGGTCGTCAGGCAGCTCCGCGATGTGCAGATACCCGTCGAGATGGCGGGTGAGTTCTTCGAGGGTTGCGGTCATGAGGGTCAGTTGAGTGGCGACATGTTAGCGATAGCTACCAGACAGCAATACAACATTGGCGGAAGGACGCTGGCCACCGCGCTTGGCTTGATCGTACTAGAGGTCAACAGGTTAGCATGGATGGTATCGGGATGGTGTCACACCTGTGCAGATTCCGACGAGCCTGTGGATTCTGGCGGAGCGATCGGGCTGGTTCCGTCCTCCGTCATGTTGATCTGACCGTTGACCTCGCCGCCTTCCTGGACCACCAGACGGCGCGTCGTGATGTCGCCGTGAACGGCGGCGCCCGTCTGCACCTCCACCCGGTCGGCGCCGGTCACCCCACCTTGCACCACGCCGCCCACCACCACCTCCGGCGCCCCCAGATCTCCCTCCACGGTGCCGCCGCGGGCCACGAGGATCTGCCGCTCGGCGCGCACGGCGCCGACCACGATACCTTCGACCTTGACGACCCCGCTGCAGTCGAGCTCGCCGACGAGCCGCGTGCCGACGGCAATGATGGTGAGCGCGGCTTCCCCGCGGCCGGCGGCGCGCGCGACGTCACGGGGCTCCGAGCGGTCGGATCCGAAGGCCATCCTCAAGTCCCCTCTTTCACGATCGTGCGTGGATCCACCGCCCGTCCGGACCGGCGGACCTCGAAGTGGAGATGCGGTCCGGTGGACCGACCGGTCGAGCCGGAGAGCGCGATCACCTGGCCGGCCTGCACGGTGTCGCCGATCACCACGAGTAGCCGCGACGCGTGACCGTACAACGTCTCGTATTGGTTCGGGTGCGCGAGCATCACGTACCGGCCGTACTCCGCATCCTGGCCGACTTCGGCCACGACACCACCCCCCGAAGCGCGGATCGGCGTGCCGACCGGCACCGCGATGTCGAGCCCGGTATGGGTCTCGTCGCGCACCCCGGGACTCACCTGGCCGCGCGTGACGACGCCGCGGCCGTCGAGCGGCCAGTGCGACGGCGCCGACAGGCCACTCTCATAGCGCGGGGGCGACGCGGGCGCGAGCGCCAGAATCGGGACCGCCGCAGGGAGCGGACTGGTTGGCGTCGGCTGGACCGCCCGCACGATGTCGCCGCCCAGCATGCCGCGAATCTGCTCGTAGCGCGATTCCGCATCGGCGAGCGTGCGGGCGAGATCGCGCACCTGCGCGTTTTCCGATTCGAGCCGGACAACGCGGTCCCGCAGACCCGGGACGGTCGCGGCGCTTCGCACGATCGGCGCGTACAGAATCCCGCCCACGATCACGATCACCCCCAACACGGCGAGCAGCACGAGACCGACGCGCGCCACCGTGAGGGGCAGGCGATACGACCGCGACACGACCTCGCCGTCGCGATGGATGACGATCGTCACACGACGCCGCTCCGTCATCCGTCGAACGGCTTGCCGAGGAGCAACTCCAACAGCCGAGCAAGATCGTCGTTGGAGTAGAAGTTGATCGTGATCCGACCACCCTTGCCGCGGCGCGCGACGAACACGTCGGTCTTGAGCCGGCGACGCAGTGTGTCTTCCACCCGCCGCACCTCGGCGTCGGGCTTCCGGACGCGGCCCCGGCCGGCGCGGGGCCGGCGCTGCGGCACGCGGTCCCCACGAGCCAGCGCCTCGAGTTCCCGCACGGACAGCGCGTCGTCCACGGCGCGGCGTGCCAGCGCCGGGATCGTCGCCGCGTCGACCACCTGCAACAGGGCTCGCGCGTGCCCGGTGCTCAGCTCGCCGCGATGGACGAGATCCTGGACGTCATCCGGCAGCTTGAGGAGGCGCAGCGCGTTGGCCACCGCCGGTCGGCTTCGGCCGATCAGCTCCGCGATGGCGCCCTGCGAGACGGCGAACTCCTCGACCAGCCGCTGATATCCCAGGGCTTCGTCGATCGGCGACAGCGCATCGCGCTGGAGATTCTCGACCAACGCGAGGGTGAGCAAGGTGCGGTCGTCGACGTCCCGCACCACGGCTCCGATTTCGCGCCACCCCAGCGTCTCGGCGGCCCGGAGCCGGCGTTCGCCGGCGATGAGCTCGTAGCCACCATCGGCGGGTCGCACCACGATCGGCTGCAACAGGCCGGCCGCCTCAAGGGACGCCGCCAACTCGGTCAGCGCCGCTTCGTCGAACGACCGCCGCGGCTGGTAGGGGTTCGGCCGAATCTGGTGTACCGGCAGCTGCGCCAGTGCGCCCTCGGCGCGCGCCTGGGCCGTGGTCGGCGCCGGCCCGAGCAACGCCTCCAGGCCTCGGCCCAGGCGCCGGCGTGCCGTCCGGTCCGTCACGCGGAGACGACCCCTCGCACCGGCGGCGCGAGCGTGGCTTGGGTGACCGCGCGCCGGATCAACTCCTGCGCCAGGGTGAGGTAGCACTTCGCCCCGACTGACTGCACGTCGTACATCATGATCGGCTTGCCGAAGCTCGGTGCCTCCGCGAGGCGCACGTTCCGGGGAATGACGGTCCGGAACACCTTGGTGCCGAAGTACTCCTGTGCTTCCCCCGCGACCTGGCGCGACAGGTTCAGCCGGCTGTCGAACATCGTGAGGAGCACGCCGTCGATGGCCAGTGCCGGGTTGAAATTCTGCTGGACCAGTTTGATCGTGTTCAGCAACTGGGACAGCCCCTCCAACGCGTAGTACTCGCACTGAATCGGAATGAGCACGGCGTCGGCCGCCGCCAGCATGTTGAGGGTGATCAGTCCGAGTGATGGAGGGCAATCGATCAGAACGTAATCGTACTGGTCGCGCAGGGGCTCGAGCACCCGTCGCATGACGGATTCGCGCCCGCGCCGCGCGACCAGCTCGATCTCGGCGCCGACGAGATCCTGCGTCGCCGGGATGACGTCGAGCAACGGGAAGTTCACCTCGCGCAGCACGATCTGCGTCACCGTGGCATCGCCGATGAGCGCGTCGTACAGCGACTCGCGCAGCGCCGCCCGGTCGACCCCGATCCCGCTCGTGGCGTTGGCCTGCGGGTCGCCGTCGACGAGCAGGGTGCGCTTTTCCGCGGCCGCCAGCGACGCCGCCAGATTCACCGCCGTGGTGGTCTTCCCCACGCCGCCCTTTTGGTTGGCGATCGCAATCACCCTGCTCATAGTTGCATAACTCTTTTGATTGCAACAGGTTTGACCAATCTCACGCAAAGCTGTCGGTGGGCTCGACGCGGCCGCTGAATATACGAGAACGCGGGGTCGCCGTAAAGCGAACCCGCGCCCGTTTCACGTGAAACAGGGGTAGCGCCGGGCGGGTCAATTCAGCCGGACGAAATACACGTCCGCCGTGGCCACCGGCCCGAGCGAGAACGCCACCCGGGTGCCATCCGGGGAGAGGGCCGGCGCAACGGCCCCGCTCGTTCCCGCAAGCGCTTCCTCGCTGCCGTCGGCTCGCGAGACCCAGTAGAGTGCGTCCCGCCGCACCAGGACGCGCGCACCAGTGATGTCAAAGTGCGGCTCGAGGCCAGGAGCGAGCACGGCCTGACCGCCGGAGGCGAGGTCGTAGAGCACCACCTGCCACGCGGCGGCAGAGATCGTCACCGTCGTTTGCACGCACGAAACGAACGGCCGCGGAACGACGGTGGTCGTCGTGGTGCTGTCGAGCCCCACCGGCTCGGCGAACGCCAACGTCCGGCCGTCGGGCGAGACCGCCGGGAACGCGCCCACAGCCACGAACTCTGGTGGGCTCGCCGGATCCCCGAGCGCAATCCGCCACAGCGAGTCTCCGTCGGACACGATCGCGGCCGACCCATCCGGCACGACGGCGGGACCGAACGGGTCGGCCCCCCGTAACGTCGCCTCGAACTCGGCAGGCGTGCGCCGCACGCGCTGGGTGGGGGTGGCCGCGCCGCTCACGTTCGGCAGCTCGAGCGCGCGCGCCGGAACCGAAGAGAGCGGTGCCCCGTCCCGGGGGGGCAGATGATACAGTGTGAGGCCGACGACCGACGGCGGTGAGGGCGCCGGATCGCCGCAGCCATGCACGTCTGCGACCGGCTCGCGCCACAGTACCAACGTGCGCCCCGTCGGATCGAACCGGAGGTTCGCCACGGGGCTCGTGACCGCCGCGCGATAGACGGCCACTTCCTCTCGAACCGTGCCCCCGTCGGGCGGGACGCTCAGGAGGGCCCACTCCTCGCCAAACGGCACCAAGCCGCGACTGCGATAAAGAAGGCGTCCGCCCGGATCGAAGCCGCGCACGACATCCGGGCCGCTGTTGAAGGTGATCCGAAACCGACCCCCCGCCTCGATCGGCTCCACGGTCGGTGCCGTGAAGATGGCATCGGGCGGCGGGTCACACCCAGCCAAGACGGTCCCCGCAAGGCATCCACCCACCAGCCATGCTGCCACCACCAATCGGTGTTTCACGTGAAACATGGAGAGTCCCGTCGACTGGAGGGAGTGCTATATCATGTTGTCCTATAACAAGTTATATGGGATTACGCTGCCGAACGCCTCCGCCGGACCACCTCGAGCACTAGGTTCTGCAGATCGCTCGGGCTCACTCCGGGAATCCGACCCGCCTGCGCGAGCGACGCCGGACGTACCCGCTCGAGCTTCTGGCGCGCTTCCGTGCTCAGCGACTGCAGCTGCGCGTACGGGAGGTCGGCGGGCAACGCGAACTCCGTCAGCTCGGCGAGCCGCTGGGCGCTTTCCCGCTCGCGCGCGAGGTAGCCCGCGTACTTGAGCTCGATTTCCGCCGCGAGCCAGCTCTCCTCGCACACCGTCGGCACGACGACCGCGCAGGCGGCGAACAACGGGCGCAGCCCGACACGGGGACGACGCACGAGATCGATGACGCGCTGACGCTCCGCAATCGCGGTCTCTTCCGCCACGGCAAGCAACGGGTTCGCCTGATCCGGCGTCACCGACGTGCTTCCCGCCAGCGCGATCAACTGATCCTCCGCCGCCGCGCGCCGCTCGCGTTCCTGCCGCTCGGGGTCGGTGAGCAAGCCAAGTTCCGTCGCGAGCGGCCCGAGTCGACTGAGGGCATTGTCCTGCCGCAGCAGGAGCCGGTACTCGGCGCGCGATGTGAACAGGCGGTACGGCTCATCGACCCCCCGCGTCACGAGATCATCGACGAGCACGCCGATGTACCCCGCGTCCCGCCCGAGCACGACGGGTTCCACGCCGCGCATCCGACGGACCGCATTGATGCCAGCGATGACACCCTGCCCCGCCGCCTCCTCGTATCCCGTCGTCCCGTTGATCTGGCCGGCAAAGAACAGGTGCTCGATCGCCTTGACTTCGAGCCACGGTGTCAGCTGTTGCGGCGGATAGTAGTCATACTCGATCGCGTACCCGGGGCGAGTCATGTGCGCCCGCTCCAACCCCGGGACCGCGTGCAGAAACGCAAGCTGCACGTCCGCCGGGAGCGACGTGGACAGGCCGTTCACGTACAGTTCGGAGGTCGCCAGCCCCTCGGGCTCGAGGAACACCTGATGTCGCTCGGCGTCGGGGAACTTCACGATCTTGTCTTCGACCGATGGACAGTACCGCGGCCCGCGGCCCGCGATCGCGCCACCATAGAGAGCCGACTCGTGCAGGTGCGCGCGGATGATCTCTTTCACCGGCTCCCCCGCCCATGTGATCCAGCACGGCCGCTGCTCCGGGCGCTCGGCACGGACATAGTGGGAAAACCGGAAACCACTCGTCTCCCCGTCCTGCCGCTCGAGCCGGGCGAGGTCCACCGAGCGGCCGTCGATGCGAGGCGGCGTGCCCGTCTTGAACCGATCCACCGCGAGCCCCACGGCCTCGAGTTGCTCGGCGAGCTCCACCGCGGGCGGATCGCCGGCGCGACCCGCGGGTACCTGGGTCCCCGTCCCCAGGTGAATCCGGCCGCGGAGGAACGTGCCGGCCGTGAGCACGACCGCCCGCGCGGGAATCTCCGCACCGACCGTCGTGCGCACACCCACCACGCGCTCGCCGTCCAGCAGGAGCGCTGCGGCCGTGGCCTGGAGGAACTCGATGCCGGCATGCCGCTCCAACTCGGCGCGCGCCGCGCTCCGGTACAGCGCCCGATCGCACTGCGCCCGCGGGGCCCACACCGCCGGTCCCTTGGAGCGATTGAGCATCCGAAACTGAATCGTGGCGCGGTCGGCGGCTCGCCCCATGATGCCGCCGAGGGCATCGACTTCCCGCGCCACCGTACCCTTCGCGATGCCACCGATCGCCGGGTTGCAAGACATCTGCCCGATCGTCTCGAGGTTCGCCGTGAGCAGCAGCACGCGGGCACCCAGGCGGGCGGCCGCGGTGGCGGCTTCCGTACCGGCATGGCCGGCGCCGATCACTATCACGTCGTGGGGCATAGGTCCGGAAAGATACAGGGGGAAGGACAAACGGTTAGACGGTCGGACGGGGAGACGGCAAGCGGCGCCGACGCGATCGGCGACCGAACCGGCGCCCTTCTGCCGCACGGCGCGTGCGAATGATGCCAGGCGTTTGGGATCCGCATCCCACCTTCACGCCATGCCACCCTACCGGAACCTCAAGGCGTGGGAACATGCCCGTCGACTTGCCGTCGAGTGCGCCAAGGCAGCTCGGCGATTCCCTGACTATGAGCAGGACGGTCTCGCGGGCCAGTTGCGGCGAGCGGCGTACAGTGTGCCCATCAACATCGCGGAAGGCAGCGCGAAGAAGAACTCCCGCGACTATAAGCGTTTCTTGGACGTGTCTGCCGGATCACTGGCCGAGGTTGAGACGATCCTGGGTATCGCCGCCGAGCTCGGGTACCTCGCACCCGCGGACTACAAGCGGCTCGAAGACGTCGCCACTGAGACGAGCAAGACGTTGTTCGGGCTCCTGCGAAAGATCGGGGCCGCCGCAACGCGTCCCGAGAAGAGGACCTAGCGCCTGGTCCTTACCGTCCGCTCCCCGTCCACCCGTCGTCCCGGCCGACCTTCATCCTCGAACCCACCGTACCAGCTCCTTGAGCCCCGGCTTCTTTCCGTACATGAGGATCCCCACCCGGTAGATCCGACCCGCCACCCACATGACCGCGAGCACCGTGGCCACGAGGATCGCCAGCGAGGCGGCCAGCTCCGGCAGCGGGACGGGAGCCGCCGCCCACCGCACCGGCATCGCAATCGGAGACGTGAATGGAATCAGCGAGAGCGCGAGGGCCATCGACCCGCCCGGATCGTTCAGAATCCCGATCATCAGCACGGTCGGGATCACCAAGAGCATCACGACGGGCGTCTGCGCCTGGCGCGCTTCCGATTCGCTGTTCACCATGGCCGCCACGGAGGCAAACAGCGCCGCGTACAGGAAGTAGCCCAACAGGAAGTACGCGAGGAAGGTCGCGATCGTCGCGAGTGGCACTTCCGGGAACGACATCCGGCTCAGGGCCGCCGCCGTTCCCGTATCCTGGCCCAGCAGCGTCGCGACCTCGGCCTGCCGGTCGAGCATCAGCTTGCCGAAGCCCACCCAGATCCCCAGCTGGAGCAGGCCCACGGCACCGACCCCCAGGATCTTCCCCGTGAGCAAGTGGAACGGACGCAGGCTCGAGACCAGCACCTCCACGATGCGAGAGGTCTTCTCTTCGACCACCGACCCCATCACCTGCACGCCGTAGAGCAGGATGGCGATGTACAGCAGGAACCACATCACGTAGGCCAACAGAAACGACGCTTCACCCGACTCGCCCGTGACCCGCCCGTGCCGCACATTGGCCGTCACCAGCTCGA
>JAOTWJ010000083.1 GCA_029862925.1 Gemmatimonadota bacterium | reverse complement strand
GGGAACGCCAACTACGTCATCCGGCAGCCCGAGCGGTACATGTTCGAGTTGGACGAGGGCCCCACGGCCCGGTTCTTCCGCGACTTTCTGCTGCGGGCCTACCCGCGGCAGCACGTGCAGTCGCTGCAGCACAAACTGTTCAAGAGCGCCGAGTTCTGCGCCGCGTGCCACAAGCAGTTCATCGACGAGGAGATCAACCAGGTCGGCTGGGTGCAGCTCCAGAACCAGTACGACAACTGGCGCAAGAGCCGCTGGAACGAGCCCGGCGATCCCACCAAGACGATCGAGTGCCGTGAGTGCCACATGCCCCTGGGCGACTCGCGCGACCCGGGCAGTGGCGACGACCTGGACTACAACCGCAGGCCGCGCGACGGCAAACACCGCAGCCACCGGTTCCTGGCGGCCAACCAGTTCATGCCGCTGGCGTTGAAACTGAAGGGCGCGGAGGAACACGCCAAGCTGACGGAGCAGTGGCTCCGCGGGGAAATCGACATACCGGAGATCGCCGACAAGTGGCGCACCGGCCCCGCCGTGCCCGTGGAACTGGTGGTACCGGACACGGTGTATCCCGGACAGGACGTGAAGATCCAGACCGTCGTGACCAACAACAAGGTCGGCCACGACTTCCCCACCGGCCCGCTCGACATCATCCAGGCGTGGGTGGAGATCGAGGTGACGGATGAGGCCGGCAACGTGGTGTACGCCTCGGGCCGCACGGATCAGAAGCACTTCATCGAACCCGGCTCGTTCATCTTCAAGGCGGAGCCCGTGGATCAGGCCGGCAACCTGATCGACCGACACAATCTCTGGGAGATGGTCGGGGTGCGCTACCGCCGGTCCATGTTCCCCGGCGCGTCCGACCGGGCGGAGTTCGGCTTCTCGTGCCCGGCCACGTCGCTCGTGGCGCAGGGCGCGGGCGGCGCGCGCGCACCGCTCGACACCACCGTCGCGTTCCGCGTACCCCGCGGCCAGGATGCCACGCTCCACGTGTCGGCCAAACTGAAGTACCGCAAGGTGGACCAGTTCCTCCTGAACTTCCTGTTCGGCGAGGAATCCGGCTTGACCTCGCCGGTGACGGTGATGTCGGAGGATCAGAAGACGATCGTCGTGCGGCCGCGGCGCCCGTCCTAGCGTGACCGGCCTCCCCCGGCGGCGCCGCCTGCTGGTCCGGACCGCGGGCTTTGGCGCCCTGTTCGTCGCGGCCGCCGCGGTCGCGGTCTGGCTCGCCCTGCGCCCGAAACCCACCTACCGGCCGGGCGAGGCTGTGCAAGGGCTCACCGCCGACCTCGCCCGCGACCTTCCGCCGGACTACCCGCGCATCACGTTCACCGACGTGACGGCCCAGGCCGGCATCACCTTCCGGCACTTCGCCGGCCACCGCACGTCGCAGCTCCCGGAAGACATGGGCTCCGGCGCGGCCTGGGGCGACTACGACGACGACGGCTGGTTGGACCTCTACGTGGTGAACGAGGCGGGCCCGCTCACCGCCGCCACGCCGGACGAGGTGGCGCGGTCGCCGGCCCACGCGGCGCTGTACCGCAACCTGGGCGACGGCACGTTCCGCGACGTGAGCGCCGAGGCCGGGGTCCAGTTCCGCGGCTGGGGCATGGGTGCCACCTGGGCCGACTACGACAACGACGGCCGGCTCGATCTGTTCGTCACGGCCTACGGCGACAACGTGCTGTACCGCAACAACGGGGACGGCACGTTCACCGACCGCACGACCGCGGCGGGCCTCGGCGGACGGCCGGGCTTCTGGGCGGGTGCCACGTGGAGCGACTACGACCGCGACGGCTTCCTGGATCTCTACGTCACGGGCTACGTCGAATACCGCCATCTTGCCGACCAGGGCGCCACGCGCCAGTACGATGTGGAGCAGCCCGCCGGCATCAACCCGTCGTCGTTCGCGCCGGCCGCGAATCTCCTGTTCCGCAACAAGGGGAACGGCACGTTCGCCGAGGTGGCCGTCCGGGCGGGCGTCGCGAACCCCACCGGGCGCAGCCTCGGCGCCGTCTGGGCCGACTTCGACGACGACGGCTGGCCCGATCTCTACGTCGCGAACGACGTGTCCGACAACGTGATGTTCCGGAACCTGGGTGACGGCACGTTCGCGGACGTGAGCCACGCCGCGCGCGTCGCGGACTACCGAGGCGCGATGGGCCTCGCCGTGGGCGACTGGGACGGCGACCAGGACCTGGACCTGTTCGTCACGCACTGGATCGCCCAGGAGAACGCGCTGTACAGCAACCTCCGCGCCGAGCTCGAGGCCCGCGGCGCGTACTTGCGCCAACCGATCCAGTTCACGGACGAGGCCGACCGCTACGGGCTCGGGCAGATCGCGCTCGATTTCGTGGGCTGGGGCACGTCGTTCTTCGACTACGACAACGACGGCCGGCTCGACTTGTTCGTCGTGAACGGCAGCACGCTCGAAGAGAAGCGGGACCGGCGACTCCTCGTTCCCATGCGCGACCTGCTGTTCTGGAATCGTGGCGCGGATGACGGCTTCTACGAGGTATCGCCGGTGAGCGGGCCGTACTTCGCGCAGACGCATGTCGGCCGCGGTGCGGCGTTCGGCGACTACGACAACGACGGCGACGTGGACGTTTTCATCGTGAACAACGGCGGGCCGGCCATTCTGCTGCGGAACGACGGCGGCAACCGGCAGCGATGGCTCGGGGTCGCGCTCGAGGGCACGAAGAGCAACCGGTTCGGCGTAGGCGCGCGAGTGCGGCTCGTGGCGGGCGGCACCATCCAGGTGCGCGAAGTGGGGGCGCAGAGCTCCTACCTCTCGCAGAACAGCCTGATCGAGCATTTCGGACTTGGCACTGCCAACGGCGTGGATACGCTGGAGATCCGCTGGCCCAGCGGCACTCGGCAGATTGTGTCGGCGCCCGCGCCAAATCGGGTGCTGCACGTCGTGGAGCAGGCGGCCCGGCGATGAGGTGGATCGCGGGTTTCTTGGTCGTGGTGGTCCTGCTGTTCGCCGTGGTCACCCTGCTGAAGCGAGGGCCCAGGGACGCACCCGAGGACACGGAGACGTCGCAGATCTCGACCGAGGATCGTGAACGGGTACAGCAGTTCTGGGAGACGTACCGCCAGGCCACCGACCATCGCATCGCCGGGCGGTTGGGCGACGCCCGGGAGGCGTACACCCGGGCCCTGGCACTCAATCCGGGACACCAGGACGCGCTCTACTACCTGGGCAACATGGCGTTCGACCTTGGGAACCTGCCCGAAGCCGAGCGCGCGTGGCGGCGGCTGGTGGAGGTGGATCCGAGCAACGCGCGCGGCCATTCGCAGCTGGGCACTCTGTATTCCTGCGTCGCGGCGCCCACGTTTCTGAACCTGGAGAGCGCCGCCGCGGAGTTCGCGCGCGCGCTGGAGATCAACCGGGAGGAGACCGGCCCGCTGCTCCACCTGGGGGAGATCGCGCTGCTCCGAGGAGACTTGGAGCTGGCGCGGTCCTGGTTCGAGAAGGTCACCGGCTCCAATTACACCAGTGTCGAGGCGCACTTCTACCGGGGCTACCTCGCTTGGAAAGCGGGCGCGTTACGCCGGGCCACGGAACTCCTGGCGGCCGCGGTGGGGTTTGCGCGCCCCGCGGCGCCCGCCGAAGGGGTGGCGGGGGAAGGCGATACCCGAGCCGGCAGGCGCCCGATGGTGGCCGAACCGGCGGCGGGCTGCCGACCCATGCGCGTGCGCGTCGAGGATCTGCGCGCGCTGGACGACACGGACCTGCCTCGAGGGATGGACTCGGTTTATCGGGCGCTGGACGGACTGCTCGCGCATGTGCAGTAGACGGCGGGCACGTGGTTCGAACCAGCGGGGCGGAGCCTGGGGACAACGGGACTGGAAGCGACTGGCGCAGCGCGCGGAGCTTGCCGAGGTGCTCGGAACCCCCGCGTCCGACCACTCATCGTGAGGCCGACTGGCGCTTCCGTTGGGCTTCCTGGAACCGAGCGTCCTGGCGTACCCCCGCGAGCTGCGGCTCGCTCAGGATGATCTTCAGCGAGTAGTCGCGCTCCAACGCCGCCACCAGCCACGTCGCCGCCCGCTCGCGGTCGCCAAGCTCTGCGGCGATCTGGGCGAGCGTGAACATCAGATCCGGATCGTCACCCACCATCGCGGAGAGTCGGCTCAGAAGGGCGCGGGCATCGTCCTGCCGGCCGAGCGACGCGTACATGAACGCGAGATTCGACAGCGTCACGGGATCCGAAGGGTTGACCTGCACTTCGGCCAGCGCCAGCTCGACGCCTTTCTCATACGCCTGCCGTGCATCGCGCTGACGGCTCGGCAGTTGCCGGTAGGCGTCGCCCAGGTTGCGCCAGTAGAGGAAGTCGCGCTCCTTCAGCGCGATGGCCTGGCGGAACCGCTCGGCCGCCGCGGCATAGTCGCCCTCGAAGTACTCCACCGCCCCCACATTGGAGAGCGCGCTGGCGTTGGGCTCCGCCCGCACGGACCGATCGAACATGGCTTTCGCTTCGTCCCAGCGGTCGAGGAAGAAGTAAATGGCGCCCGCGTTCCGGTAGACGGCGGCGTTGCCGGGCGCCAACTCACCGGCCCGGGCGAAGAGGGCGGCCGCGTCGAGGTAGCGCCCCTGTACGTACCGGAGAAACGCAAAGGCGTTGTAGGCGCGCCAATAGTACGGCTGCTGCGCGATGAGCGCCTCGAAGGCCGTCTCGGCTTCGTCCAGCCGCCGCAGGCTCTGATAGGCCGACGCCAGGCTGAGCTGGGCGGCGGTGTGGTGCGGATCGAGCGCGAGCGCGCGCTGGGCGCTCGCCAGTGCTTCCTCGTGCCGCCCCATGCCGTTGCCGATCAACGCCAGCGTCGCCCAGACATCCGGGAGCGAGTCGCTGAGCGCGAGCGCGCGGCGACTCACGCCCATCGCTCGCGGTACCCAAGCCGTGTCGCCGGTCAGCTGATAGCGCAGCCAATAGGCCTCTCCGAGCCCTGCGAACGCCAACGCGTAGACGGAGTCCGCGGCCACGGCTGCTTCGAACAGCCCGATGGCGTTGGCGAGGTCATCGACCTTGCGGTCGTGGCGCTGGAGGTAGCCGCGCGCCTGCACGTACAGCTCGTAGGCGCGCGCCACGCGGGTCTGCCCCTGTCGCCCCGCTACCGGCGCGCCTGATCGCCGCTGCACCTCGAGCATCGCGAGCGCCTGTGCGACTACGCCTTCCTCCCACGTCACCACATCGGACATCGCCGCCGCAATCCGCGCGGAGCGCAGCTGCCGGAGCGACGCCGCTTCGACGAGGTTCAGGGTGAGTTGCAGATCGTCGCCAGTGCGGCGCAAGCTCCCGGTCACCGCGAGCGTGGCATTCAGCTCGGCGCGCGCCTTGGCCGCAGACGTGATCTCGAGTTCGCGAATCTCGTTGGGGGGAATCACCCACAACGGGGGCACCACCGCGCGGGTGAGCTCGGTGAGGCGACTGGCCATGGTCTCGACCAGCCCGTCGCCGAACGCCCGGGTCGCGGGATCGTCACCGATGATCGTGAGCGGCACGACGGCCAGCACGCGCGCCGCGTCGCCCCCGGAGCGCCCGACGCGCAGGCCCACCCAGCTCGCGATCGCGGTGAGGACGAGCACCACGACCGTTCCCAGGGCGACGCGACGTCCGCGGCGACGGGGTCGCACCACCGGCACGTCCGTCGACCCGCTCCCCGGCGTGAAGAACGGCCGCAACCCGTGCAAGATGTCTTCCGCGTGCTGCCACCGCTCGTCCGGTCGCTTTTCCAGACACCGCATCACCACGGATGCCAGCAGCGGCGGAACGTCGGGGCGGCGATGGGCGATCGGTTCGGGCTCCACAGTGAGATGCGCCGCGAGCAGCGCTTGCGGCGTCTCGGGAGCGAACGGCGGGCTCCCGGCGAGCAGCTCGTACGTCATTACGCCGAGCGCGTACAGATCGGCACGATGGTCCACCGCGGGATCCGCGGCAATCTGCTCGGGCGCCATGTAGGTCGGCGTGCCCAGCGAGATTCCCGCCGACGTGAGAGGGGAGTCACTCCGCGCTTGACTGACCGCCTTCGCGACGCCGAAGTCCATGACCATGGCATGCCGTCCGGAGAGCATCACGTTGTCCGGCTTGATGTCCCGGTGCACCACGTCGTTCGCATGTGCGTGGCCGAGGGCATCGGCGACGTCACGGAGAATCCCCATCACCTCCGGCACAGGAAGCGGGCCGTGGCGGCGCAGATGCTCCCGCAGGGATTCCCCCGCGACATACGGCATGACGTAGTAGAGGAGACCATCCGCTTCGCCGGAGTCGTGGAGCGGCAGGATGTGGGGATGCTGGAGCTGAGCCGCGATCTCGATCTCCCGGAGGAACCGCTCAAGCCCCAGGGCGGCGGCGAGCTCGGGCTTGAGGACCTTGAGCGCGACCGGGCGGTGGTGCTTCAGATCCTCCGCGAGATAGACGGTCGCCATCCCACCGCGCCCCAGCTCCCGTTGGAGCGTGTAGCGGCCGGCCAGAGCGGCATTCAGCTTGTCTCGCTGGTGGTCCATCCCGGCGGCTCCCAAGCGCGGTCCGTCGTAGGATAGGCCGCGCGGGGTGGCGGGGCTAGGTGGGACGTACTCGATCGGTCCCGTCGTGTCACTGGGCCGGCAAACGGTCCAGTAAGAACCGCACGGCCAGATCGGTCACATTCCAGAGCTGAATATCGGAGCTGGTGCCGTAGCGCACGGGCCGCAGCGTGTCACCTTCTATTCGGTAGCTCCACAGCTCGTTGTGCTTGAGACCCGAGGTCTCGACCGCCTGGCGCGCCGTGTCGAGCGCGCGGCGCAGCCCCGCAACGTACGCGCGCACCGCGTCGCCGTCGCTGCGCAGCCGGCCCGACGCGTCGTACGCGGCATCGATCTGTTTGGCGAGCCCCAGGAACAGCAGGTTCACCTCGCGGCCCCACGCTACCCGCGGCGAGTGGTAGAGATCGTCGCGGAAGGCCTGCTGCACCTCCGGGCTCGCGTAGACGTCGTTGGCGACCAGCGGCCCCAGACCGTCCACGAAGAGGCCCACCGGATACGGCCGCGCGATCACGTCGAGGAGCGACACCACGGCAGCCGGATCGGCGGCGCCGCGCAGGATCTGCTCCGTGTAGTCCCCCAGGAAGAGGTCCGTCGCGGGGTCAGTGTTGGCGACGGCGATCGGCCGGCCCACGCTGTCGAGCGACACGGCGAGGAACGCCAGCGGGCGAAGCGCGGCGTTCTGCAGCTGGAAGTGTCGCCGCCAGTACGCGCGGTCCGGCTCGCTCATCGCGTCGAGCGCCGCAGTCACCCGGGTGCGGATCTCGTCCGGCGTGAACGCGACCGCGAAGTGCCGCCGCGCCGCGCTCCACGTGGCGATCGTCGCCGGCAATCGGGCGGCATCGTGCCTCAGCGCCGTGAGGGCCACCGCGTCACCGGGCACGCGTGCCACGGCTGCTTCCGCCGAGAACCCGAGCGCGTCCACTGCCCAGAGAATGGTCTCCGCCGCTTCCAGCGCCTTCGGCACCCACACGGCGTTCACGTCCATCGCGAAGCGGCCACCGGCGTAGCCGACCCGGCTGTCGCGCCAACTGCCCGGCAGCCAGCCACGGTCGTCGCGGTACTGGAAGCCCACGAGATTCGCGGCCACGGGCTCCGCGGCGTACGGCTGAGCCAGTCGGGCGACAAAGGCGAGGTTCCGGACGAGCGCGTCCAGCCGCGTCACGCCGTCCGGGCCAGTGGCGGCCAGGAAACGCCGTTTCCGCTCGGCCGGCACGTCGCTCCGCGCGAGATAGCGGCCCGCCAGCACCGGCAGCTGGAAGTCGTCATCGATCATGCGGTAGTTTTCGCGCACCCGCGACAGCGTCCCGAGCAGCGCGCGGGCGTCAGCCAGGTGCCGGGCGGCGGCGGCCGGGTCCGTCCGGGCCGCGTCCGCCCACTCCCGGATCAGGGCGCTGTATTCCGCGGCGTTCTCGCGGATCGCCTGCCCGCCGAGGGCTTCCTCGTGACTCGCCTCGCCGGTCGGCGACAGTTTCCGCAGGACGCTCGCGATCACGTGCTCCTGGAGCTCGATCGACGAAATGGGCTCCAGCATGAGCGCCGTCATCATCATGTCGCGCCCGAAATACGTCGCGTAGTTGGGCAGCGCGGCCATGAGCTTCTCTTGGTAACTCAGCAACTCGAGTCCGCGGATCTCCCGCTCGAGCCGGCGGAAGGACCGGAGGCGCGGGTCCCGCGTCAGCGCGTCGGGCGTCAGCGCCCGCCGCAAGCTGTCGGCCAGGCGGCGCTGGCGCTGGTAGAACGCCTCGAATGCGTCGTTGAAGATCTGGCTTCGTTCGAGCGGCGCGAGCGTGGCAGCATCCGTGGTGGCGGTTACGGCGAATCGGACGCCACCCGCCCCGCGTGCCTGCATCCGTACCACGTCGCCCGCCACGCTGGCCGTGCTCGCCCTGGCGTCACCGGAAAGCACGAGGGTCATGCGGTTCCGGCCGTCCAGGCTGATGTGCTCCACGACGACGGTCCACACCGTGTCGCGCTGTGTGAGGGTGAGCCGCGGGTGGAGCCGTCCCCGCAGGTCGGTCACGTCGCGGGCACCGAGCAGTGACAGATGGCGCCGCCGCTCCGCCGTGGGCAGCCGCTCCACACTGGCGATCAAATCCGTCAGCTCCTCCAGCGCGAAGCGGCCGTCGCCATAGGGTTTCCGATGCCAGCCCCAGTACTGGACATCGCGCTCCTGCCGCATCGTGCCGAGCACGAACCAGCCGATCTCGAGGGCCCCCGCCTCCGACGCGAGCCGATGCCGCACCGCCCGGCGCGGCCCGTCGTCAAACACCTCGACGCCCGGCCCACCCCACACAAGCGGCGCCGGCCGTCCCAGCGTATCGCGCACCGTGAAGGCCGCGCTGGCATTGGACGCGTCCGCCCACACGTGGACCACCCGTCCGCTCCGGGTATCGAGGTAGATCTGGAAGGCGTTGCGCCGGGAGTCGCGGAAGAATCGGGTCGCGTAGCCTTCGTAGGCCGCCGGATCGTCCAGACCCGCTTCCGGAAACTCCAGCACCGGGGACTGCACGCCCTGGGCGAGCGCCTGGACCACGAAGAGCGATGCGAGCACGTGCATGGGAAGAACCGCCGCAATGCTGGTGAGTGTCAGCCGGTCAGGGCCCTAATCTACCTGGCGCCAGGGGCCTCCGCGACACACTCGGCCCCGCCCTGGCGCGTGTTGTCCGACGGCGGCCGCGGGGCTACGTTTTTCGCGTCTCGCATCAAAGGCCCGTCGCGCCATGGTCCTGCTCCGCCCGCTGCTTACCACCGTCGCCGCTGCGCTCGTCGCCACCCCCACCCCGGCCCTCGCGCAGGGGGCGGGTGCCTCCGCACCCGACGACTGGCGGCGCGGCGCGGTGTGCTACGAGATCTTCGTCCGCTCGTTCTTCGACAGCGACGGTGACGGGATTGGCGACCTGAACGGGCTCGCGGCCAAGCTCGATTACATCAACGACGGCAATCCGGACACACGGAACGATCTGGGTGCCCGATGCATCTGGCTCATGCCGGTGGCGCAGTCGCCGAGCTATCACGGCTACGACGTGACAGACTACTACCGCATCGAGCGCGACTACGGTACCAACGACGACTTCAAGCGACTGGTCGCCGAGGCGCACCGGCGCGGCATGCGCGTGCTGGTGGACCTCGTGCTGAACCACGCGTCGAGCGAGCATCCCCACTTCAAGGACGCGCTGCTCAATCCCGGCTCGCCGTACCGTGACTGGTTCATCTGGTTGCCAGCGCATCCGGGGGTCAAGAACCCGTGGGGCGGCGACAACTGGCACCGCTCCCCGGTGCGCGAGGAGTACTACTACGGGTTCTTCTGGGGTGGGATGCCGGATCTCAACTACGAGACGCCGGCGGTCCGTGAGGAGGCGAAGAAGATCGCGACGTTCTGGCTGGAGGAGTTGGGGGCCGACGGCTTCCGGCTCGATGCCGTCAAGCATCTCGTGGAACAGGAACAGGGACGGATCGTCGAGCACGTTCCCGCCACCCATGCCATCCTGCGCGAGTTTGCCGCCCACGTGCACGGCGTGGCGGCCGACGCGTTCACGATCGGCGAGGTGTGGGACAGCATCGGCGCCATGCTGTTGTACTACCCCGATCAGCTGGACGCCTATTTCGCCTTCGAGGCGTCGGACGCGATCGTGGAGTCGGTGCGCTCGGGGTCGGCGCAGGGGCTCCTCGGTCCCTTCCTCAGGCTCCAGCGCGAGCTGCCCGCCGAGCGCTGGGCGCCGTTTCTCAAGAACCACGACCAGACCCGGACCCTCACCGCGCTCGGGGGGGATGCCGCCAAGGCCAAGGTTGCGGCGACACTCCTGCTCACGCTCCCGGGCCTCCCGTTCGTCTACTACGGCGAGGAGATCGGCATGACCGGCGACAAGCCGGACCCGCGGCTGCGCACTCCGATGCAGTGGGACCCCCGGCGAGGGGCCGGCTTCACCGAGGGGTTGGCGTGGGAGCCGCTTCAGCCGGACTCGCTCACCACGAACGTCGCGTTGCAGGATGCCGACCCCGCGTCGCTGCTGAACCGGTATCGCCGCCTGATCCATCTGCGCGCCGCGAACGCCGCGCTGGCCGCCGGGGCGCTGATCGCCCTCACGGCCAGCGACGACGCCGTGGCCGCGTACCTGCGGCGCGATGGCGCGCGTGCGGTGCTCGTCGTCGCCAACCTCGGCACGGCGCCGATCGTGAACGCGCAGCTCACCTCACCAGACGAGGTCCTTTCCGCAGGGCGGTACACGGCCACCAGCCTGCTGGACGGGCCGGCCGGCGCACCGCTTCAGGTGGGACGAGGTGGCCGGATTCAGGCCTACGTGCCCGTCGTGTCCCTGCAGCCCCTGGAGAGTCACGTGTTCGAGTTGACGAAGGAGCGGCGGTAGAGCGCTCCGTCTGAAGAATCCCGAAACGCCACTCACTCTGACCGTCGGACGATGATCATGACCCGCAAGACACTCGAGCTCCGGATTCCCATGATGTTCGCTCTCATCCTCTGCCCCGCCTGCGCCGGTCCGGGTGACACCGGCGAATCGGTGAATTGGCCTCGTGTCACTAGTCAGGTCCCGGTCGATGCCGCGCTGGAGGGCCGCGTGGACTCGATCCTCGCGCGCCTCACGCTGGAGCAGAAAGTCGGCCAGATGGTGCAGGCCGAGATCCAGCACGTGACACCGGCGGAGGTGCGTGAATACCAGCTGGGCTCGGTGCTGAACGGCGGTGGGTCGTTTCCGCCGGGGGCGAAGCGCTCGCGCGTGGCCGACTGGCTGGCGCTGGCCGACGCCTTCTACGACGCCTCGATGGACACCGCCCGCGGCGGCGTGGCGATCCCCATCACCTGGGGCACCGACGCCGTACACGGGCACAACAATGTCATCGGCGCCACGCTGTTCCCCCAAAACATCGCCCTGGGAGCCACCCGCAACCCGGACCTGATCCAGCGCATCGGCGAGATCACGGCGCTGGAAGTCCTGGCCACCGGCATCGACTGGACGTTCGCCCCTACCCTTGCCGTGGTGCGGGACGATCGGTGGGGCCGCACCTATGAGGGGTACTCCGAGGATCCCGAGATCGTGCGACAGTACGCCGGCCGCATGGTCACGGGCCTCCAGGGGAGGGCGGGGTCGCCGGAGTTCCTCAGCGCGTCCCATGTCGTCGCCACCGCCAAGCACTTCCTGGGCGACGGCGGCACGGATCGGGGGGACGATCAGGGAGACAACCTCTCCACCGAACGGCAACTCCTGGACATTCACGCCCAAGGCTACCTGTCGGCGCTGGAAGCCGGCGCGCAGACCGTCATGGCGTCGTTCAACAGCTGGCGCGGCGAGAAGGTCCACGGCATGCCCTACTTGCTCACGACGGTGCTGAAGGAGCGCCTGGGATTCGACGGGTTCCTGGTCGGCGACTGGAACGCCCACGGGCAGGTACCGGGCTGCAGCAACGAGTCGTGTCCCCAGGCCATCAACGCCGGCGTGGACATGATCATGGTGCCGGAGGACTGGAGGGCGTTGTTCACGAACACGGTGGCGCAGGTCCGCGCGGGCGAGATTCCCCAGTCGCGCATCGACGACGCCGTGCGGCGCATCCTGCGCGTCAAGCTGCGGGCCGGTTTGTTCGCCAAGGGGCGCCCGTCGTCGCGGCCGCACGCGGGCGACACCTCTCTGATCGGCGCCGCGAGCCACCGAGCCGTTGCGCGCCAGGCGGTGCGCGAGTCCATGGTGCTGCTCAAGAACCGGGGTGGGCTGCTCCCATTGCGACGCGATCAGCACGTGCTGGTGGCCGGCGACGGCGCCGACAACCTCAGCAAGCAGTCCGGGGGATGGTCGATCACGTGGCAGGGAACCGAGAACACGAACGCCGAATTCCCCGGCGCCACCTCCATCTGGGCCGGCATCCGGGAGGCCGTGACGGCGGGCGGCGGCCGCGCCACCCTCAGCGCGGATGGCTCGTTCCGCCAAAGACCCGACGTCGCCATCGTCGTGTTCGGCGAAGACCCCTACGCGGAGATGGAGGGCGATCTCGACTCGCTGAGCCACTCGGCGAAGTACCCGGAGGGCCTCGCGCTGCTGCGGCGGCTCAAGGCGCAAGCCATCCCGGTCGTGGCCGTGTTCCTCAGCGGACGACCCCTCTGGGTCAATCCCGAGCTCAACGCCTCCACGGCGTTCGTCGCCGCCTGGCTGCCGGGCAGTGAGGGCGGCGGGGTGGCGGACGTCCTGTTCCGCAACGCCGACGGTGGGGTGAACGCCGACTTCAGGGGCACGCTGTCCTACAGTTGGCCGGCCGCGCCGTCACAGACGCCCCTCAATCGCGGCGACGCCGACTATCGACCGCTGTTTCCCTACGGGTTCGGGCTGACGTACACGACGGCCGATACCCTGAGC
>JAOTWJ010000260.1 GCA_029862925.1 Gemmatimonadota bacterium | reverse complement strand
CCCGGCGGTCGGCGGCGGCGCCGTGGCTGAGCGGTCGGTCACGCTCGACGAGCTCGCCCACGAAGCCTGGGCGGTGTGGCGCAGCGCGCCGCCGGGTGCCGTAGTCTGGCTCGTCGGAGAGATGGGCTCGGGGAAGACGACCTTCGCCCAGGCGATCACTCGCGCCGCTGGAGCCGCGCCGGCCCGCAGTCCGACGTACGCCCTCGTGCACGAATACGCGTCCGCGGAGGGTCCCATCGTCCACGCGGACTGCTACCGGTTGCGGCACCCCGACGAAGCGCTCGATCTCGATTTTCCCGCCCTGCTGGCCCGCGCGCGGCTCCTGTTGGTCGAGTGGCCCGAACGGGCCGGTATTCACGCCCCGGAGCCGGACATTCAGGTGCGCCTGCGCCACGCCGCCGCGGCGGAGCTGCGCATGCTGGAGCGCGTACCGTGAGCCTCACGCTCGCCATCGATACAGCCACCGACGTGGCGAGTGTTGCCGTCGGACGGGACCGTGCGCTCCTTGCCGAAATCACCCTCGCCGGCCGCCGCCACGGCGCGGCGCTGCTCCCGACCCTGACCGAGGCCGCGCGGCTCGCCGGCGGCTCGCTCGCCGACGTG
The DNA here is from genome assembly GCA_029862925.1 of Gemmatimonadota bacterium. GTDB lineage: Bacteria > Gemmatimonadota > Gemmatimonadetes > Gemmatimonadales > GWC2-71-9 > JAOTWJ01. Next base: position 2,308 of record JAOTWJ010000260.1, on the reverse strand, counting down.
GGGCGCGTCGTGCTCGCGGACGGCCCGGGCAGCTTTACGGGGCTGCGCATCGGCGCGGCCACGGTCCAAGGGCTGGTGCGGGCGCAACCCGGGCTCGCGGTGGCGGCGGCGCCGTCCCTGCTGGCCGCCGCGTGGGCCGCCTCGCGGTGGCACGCGGGGCCCGTGGCAGCGCTGTACGACGCCCTGCGCGGGGACGTGTTCGGCGCGGTGTATGCCTTCGGCGACCGGGGGATCGAGACGATCGTGCCGCCGACGCTCCTGACGGTCGCGCGGTTGCGGGCGCTGACGCCTACCCGGCCGATGGTGGCGGTGGGCGACGGCGCCGTCCGCTATGCCGACGACGTGCGGGACTGGACGGGACGGGCGCCCATCGGTCCGCCGCAAGGCTCCCCGCGGGCGGCAGCGCTCCTCGCGGTGGATGGCCTCGCGGGCGGGACACGTCCGGTGCCGGATATCCTGGCCTACGAGCCCGACTACGGGCGCCCCGCCGAGGCCCAGGCGAAGTGGGAGCGCAGTCATGGCCGACCGCTACCGGATTCGGGCGGCCACCTCCGCTGATCTGAGCGCGGTGGCGGGCATCGAGCGGGCGAGCTTCGATGACCCGTGGTCGCTCGCGTCCTTCCGGCACCACTTGGCCGACCTCTTCCTCGTCGTGGAGCAGGGGGAGGGCGTGCTCGGGTACCTCATCGCCTGCCGCCTGGGGCCGGAGGCGGAGATCCTCAACGTCGCGGTGACTACGGCCGCGCGCCGTCGGGGGATCGCCCACGCCCTGCTCGACGCGGCCCTCGCCCAGCTGGCAGGCGCGGGGGTCCGGCGCGTCTTTCTCGAGGTACGGCTCTCGAACGCGGCGGCCCGCCGGCTGTACGAACGGGCGGGCTTCGCGGAGGTTGGCCGCCGGCGCGGCTACTACCACCGACCGCGGGAGGACGCGCTCGTGCTGGCCCGGGCGGTCGACCACCCGGCGCGTCCTGCATAGGATCACGTAGCCGCGCGGGCGTTTGGTTGACGCTGCGATCCGCGGGTCGGTAGTTTCCGGGCGTCCGATGCCCATCTCGTGTTCGCGGAGGTTGTCGTGGGTCGAAGCCTCAACAAAGTGCAGCTGATCGGGAACCTCGGTGCGGATCCCGAAGTGCGATCGACGGCCGGCGGCCAGCGGGTGGCCACGCTGTCGGTGGCGACCAGCCGCCAGTGGAACAACGCCGCCGGTGAGCGCCAGGAAAAGACGGAATGGCACCGCGTGGTTCTCTGGAACTCACGCATCTCGCAACTCGCCGATATCGCCGAGAAGTACCTCAAGAAAGGTGATCGCGTGTACGTCGAGGGGCGGATCGAGTACCGGACGTGGGAGGACCGTGAGGGCAAGACGCGCTACTCCACCGAGGTGAACGCGCGCGAGATGATCATGCTCTCGCCGCGCGGGGCATCGGCGGACGACGCGCCGGCTCCGGCGCGCGCGCGCGCCGAGCAACCCGCCGCCGGCGCGAGCGCCAAGTCCGAGTCATACGAGGACTTCCCGGAATCGCTCGACGAAGAGGAAGACGACCTGCCCTTCTAGCCGCGGTTCCTCCTCGCGTGCAATCGGCGGGCGGCCACCGTGTCGTCCGCCGATTGTCGTTGGGCGAGCGGCGGGTGCGGCCCTGTGGCTCCGGTCACATCCATCGGTCCGCGTCGGCCGTATTATCTGACCGCTGCCGGACCTGTGACGCCACATCATGGCACGTAGCCTATGGCGTTGCCATCACGCGACTTATATATTGGAGGCCATTCGGTGAGGGCCTCGCACCCACGTCAGGCCGGCCGGTTCCGCATCGGGTAGGCGGGAGAGAGGTAAGCGTATGTCGATCAAGAGCTTTGGTCCGCTGTTCCTTGTGTCGGGCCTCACGGTCGGGGTCCCGCTCCCGGCCCGCGCCCAGGAGACGCCGGCGCCGACGCCCCAAGCCGAGCGGCACGTCGTGCAGCTCGGGGAGACCTTGTGGGGGCTCGCGCGCCTGTATCTTGGCGATCCCCTGCTGTGGCCCGAGATCTACCGGATCAACACGGCGGTGGTGGAGGATCCGCACTGGATCTTCCCGGGGGAAGAGCTGACGCTCGTGCCGCGGGATCAGACCGCGGTCGGAGTGGAACAGGCGGTGCCGCGCCCGATGCCGGAGCCCATGGCGGAGACACCGCCGGTCACCCCGCCCGCCGGCGAGCCCGTGGAGGTACCGGTCGAGCTGCCGGAGCAGGCCCCGGTGATGGCGCCCGCCCCTCCCCCGAGCGGCCGCACCGTGTTTGCCCGGCGCGAACGCGGAATGAGCACCCTGCCGTC
>JAOTWJ010000259.1 GCA_029862925.1 Gemmatimonadota bacterium | reverse complement strand
GACGTCTCTGCGTTCTCCGCGGTTGCGCATCAGCCAGCTACAGACGCGCTGGCACCGGCGGGACGCGGTGGGGCCAGGAGGACGCGTCGATACTCGCCCACTCTCGCGGCCGGAGGGGCCCGCCGCGCGACCTGGAGAGACGATCCCTACCGATCGTCGTACCGCACGCCCAGCTGCCGGAGCTGCGCCGGCGGACACCCGGTCCACTCTGCCACGGCTGTGTTGCCCATGTAGCGCAGATCGCGGGTCCCCATTTCACTCGACCAGAACCCGCTGGCGGTGAGATCGCGGAACCGCGAGAAGAACGCCACCCCGTGGCTCAGCTCCGGACGCGCCGTGTCGGGCCACGCGACGTCATCCAGCACCGCGCGGCGCTCTGCGTCGTCGCATTCCAGGAACGCCCGGGCAAACCGCTCGCGGCACTCCGTGTCGAGCCACGCGAGCCCGCCGCGCACGGGCGTCTGCATGCCTTCGTTTTCCTGGATGATGAAGTCCATGAACTCCGGCACGCCGGCGTCCGTGGCGCTGCCCGATCGTGCGTCGCGCGGGAGAATGAGATCCACGAGCACCCGTACGGTTTGCCACTCGGGTTCCGTGAAGAACGCGGGCTGGAACGGCGCGGCCGGCGCGGCGCGCATGGCCGCCACCGCCCGCCGCACGTCGGCGGCGGTCCACGTGAGGGCGCCCACCGTGGCGGCGACCGTCTGGAGCGCTTCGCGACGCGTCAGCTGTGTCATCCTATCATTCCTTCACCCGTATCACTCGTCATTGATCATTGGCCATTCGTCATTCGTCATTCGTCATTCGTCATTGGTCATTGATCAGTCCGCCCGCCCTACAGCGTTCCCGCTCTCCGCAGCTCCACGATCTTGTCCGCCGTCCGCCACGCCAGCGCCAGGATGGTCCACGTCGGGTTCTTGTCCGCCTGCGACACGAACGGTCCGCCGTCGGCCACGAACAGGTTCTTCACGTCGTGGGCTTGGCACCAGCGGTTGAGCACCGAGCGACTCGGGTCGTCCCCCATGCGGGTGACCCCCAGCTCGTGGATGATCCGGCCGCCCTCGGCGATGCCGTAGCCCCGGTCGGGGCCCGGCATGTCGCCGAAGGGCTCGCCGCCCATCTCGCTGATCAGGGCCCGGAAGGTCTCCTGCATGTGCTTCACCTGCCGGTACTCGTGGTCGGACCACTTCCAGTGGAACCGGAGCACCGGGATGCCCCACTTGTCCACGACGTTGGGATCCAAATCGCAGTAGCTGTCGTCGTTCGGCACCATCTCGCCCCGGCCCGAGAACCCCACCATCGATCCGTAGTAGCGCCGATAGTCATTCTTGAGCTGGGCGCCGTAGCCGCCGCCGGGCGGGAACCGCTGGATGCCGCCCATGAACCCGTAGCTGGGCATCCCGCGGCCACCCCAGATCTCGATGTGGTAGCCCCGCGGGAAGTCGAGCCGTGCGTTGTCCAGCCACCACGGCATGTAGAGGTGCGCGCCGCCCACGCCGTCTTCGTTGTGCGGGATCCCGTCCATCAGCGCGGGCACGAACCCGGCGACGTCCGTGCCGGTGGTATCCGTGAGGTACTTGCCGACCGTACCGCTGGCGTTGGCGAGCCCCTGCGGGAATCGCGGCGAGCGCGAGTTGAGCAGGATGCGGGCCGACTCGCACGCGCTCGCCGCCAGCACCACCACGCGGGCTTCGACGCGCTCCTCGCGTCCGGTCGTCGTGTCGAGGTACACCACGCCGTCGGCGAGCCCGTTGCGCCCGACCGTCACCTCGCGCACCATGGCGCCGGTGGTGAGCGTGAGGCGGCCGGCGCGCACGGTCGGCAGTACCAGCACGTTGGTGGACGAGAAGTTGGAGTTGGTGGCGCAGCCCCGGAAGCACTGGCCGCAGTAGTGGCAGGCGGGCCGGCCGTCCAGCGCGCGGGTGATGATCGAGAGCCGCGACGCGATGCACGTCACGTTCAGCCGGTCAGCGGCGCGCTTGACCAGCAATTCCCAGCAGCGGGGCCGGGGCGGCGGCTGGAACACGCCGTCGGGGTGGTTGGGCAGCCCTTCGCGGCTGCCGAACACCCCGATCAGCCGGTCCACGCGGTCGTAGTAGGGGGCGAGGTCGTCGTAGCCGATGGGCCAGTCGTCGCCCAACCCGTCAATGGACCGGCGGCGGAAGTCGTCCGGCCCGAACCGCAGCGAGATGCGGCCCCAGTGGTTGGTGCGGCCGCCCACCATGCGGGAGCGGAACCAGCTGAACTCCGTCCCGGGCGCGCGCGTGTAGGGCTCACCCGGCAGGGACCAGCCGCCGAGGCTCGCGCCGAACTCACCGAATTGGCGTTCCGGGGTGGAGGCCCCGCGGTGCGGCGTCTCGTACGGCCACGTGAACATCGCGGCATCCCGCGCATTGTCCCACGGCGCGCCGGCCTCGAGCATGATCACGTCGGCGCCCGCGTCGGCGAGCACCTTGGCCGCCATCCCGCCGCCGGCGCCGGAGCCGACGATGCACACGTCGTAGGTCTTGCGTTGTCGTCGGAAGAGCGCCATGGCCGATTCCGTCAATGTCGCGCGAGAAGGTATCCCCGGCGCCGGCATGAGGCCAGCACCGGGGGGATCGTCAGACCTGGAGCTTCCGGAGGTACGTGTAGCTCGTCTGGATCGAGGCGAACGGGTCGGCCGGCTCGTCGTGCTCCACGAAGTAGTGCTGGATGTTCCCCTTGGCCGACTTGAAGATCGCGCCGAAGTCGATCTGGCCGGCGCCCACCGCCACCATGCGGCCTGCCGCGTCCATGTCCTTCACGTGTACGAGCGGGAACCGGCCGGGCCACCGCCCGACGTAGCGCTGGGGATCCTGCCCCGCCTTGGTGATCCAGAACAGGTCCAGCTCGAGCTGCACCAGCGCGGGGTCGGTGCCTTCGAGCAGCACGTCGTAGGGTAGCCGCCCGTCGATGGGTACGAACTC
>JAOTWJ010000082.1 GCA_029862925.1 Gemmatimonadota bacterium | reverse complement strand
GGCCCGCGACTTGGCACTGCTGCTCGAGATCAGCCGCGAGGTGACGTCCACCCTCGACATCGATCGCGTCCTGCAGTCGGTCGTCAATCTCGCCACACGCGCGCTGTCGTTCGACATCGGGGCGGTCGGCCTATACCAGCGGGGCAAGTGCGAGATCCGGGCGATCGCCGGGGAGGACACGGTGGACGCCAAGGCCGACCGCACCGTGCGGCTCGCGGCGCGCGGGACCTGGGCCCTCGAACGGGGCGAGACCTACTATCTCCAGGATGCGGCGGCGCCCGCCTCCGAGACCGATCGCGCGTTCGTGAGCGCCTTCGGGGACGCCCTCGGGGCGGACGGCGTGCGGAGCGGGCTGTACCTGCCGCTGCGCGATGAGGAGGGCGCCCTGGGCGTCCTGCTGTTCGAGGCCGCCCCCCCCGACTTCGCCGGCGAGACGCAGCGCGAGTTGGTCGCCATCCTGGCCAACCAGACGACCGTCGCGCTGCGCAACGCGGAGCTGTACAACCAGGTCCCCCTCGCCGACTTCTTCGGCGCGGTGAGTCGCAAGCGCCGCCGTTTCCTCGAGCTGCCGCGCCGGCGCGTCGGTGTCACGATCGCCGCCGTTGTGCTGGCGCTCGCCGCGCTCACGCTGCTCCGCTGGCCGCTGCGCGTCGTCGCGGTCGCCCCGGCGTTCCGCGCGGCCGGCCATACGGTCGTGCGGCCCATGGTGGACGGCGTGGTGGAGAACGTCTTCGTACGGGAGGGCAGCCCCGTGCGGCGCGGCGACCCGTTGGTGCAACTCCGGGTCATCGAGCTCCAGACCGCGCGCACGGCGGTGTTGGCCTCGGCCGCGACCGCGGAGCGCCAGGCCGCGGCGGCCGCCGCCGCGGGCGACGCGGTCACAGAACGCCTCCAGCGCGACCGCGCGACGTCGTTCCGCCGCGAGGCGGCACTGCTCGAGGAACAGGTGGAGGCAGCAACGGTGCGCGCGCCCGTCGACGGCCTCGTACTCTCCCGTCGTCCGGAGGACCTGCTCGGCACCCGACCCGAGGCTGGAGATCCACTCCTGTTGCTCGGTCGGAGTGACACGCTCGAGCTCGACTTCGGGGTCGCGCAACACGACATGGATCGGGTCCGCCCCGGACAGGACGTGCGTCTACGAGTGGACGCCTTTCCGCAGCGCACCTTCCGGGGGCACGTCACCTTCATCAGCCCCCTGCCCGACGACACGAATTCCGACCCGTTGTACACACTCCGGGCCCTCGTGCCCAACCCCGACGGCCAGCTTCGCCCCGGGATGGCGGCGCACGCCCGGGTGCTCACCGACCGCGCCTCGGTGCTCGGCCGCATGCTGCGCGGGCCCGCGCGCTGGGCACGTCTGCTCTGGTGGAGGCTCACGCCATGACGTCGTCGCGCCTGCCGGTCTGGCTCGCGCTCGCGGCGGGCGCCGCCTGTGGCGGGGACGCGGTCCCCGAGTCCACGCCGGCGGCCCCCGGCACCGCGGAGCTCGTCGCGGTGGATTCCGCGATCGTCGCGCGTCCCGTGGAACTCACGGGCCAGCTGTACGTGGAACACGACGCGATGTTGTATACGCGCGCGGGCGGCGTCGTGGAGCACATCGCGAAGGACCTGGGAGCCCATGTCCGCGCCGGCGATACCCTGGCCCGGCTCGAGAGCGTCGACCAGGAGATCGCCCTGGCGAGCGCGCTCGCGGACTCGGTCGCCACGGAGCAGCAGGTGCGGCGGGTGCGCACGCTCTCGGCGTCGGGTGTCGTCACGACGGCCGACTCCGAGCGGATCGAGCTCCAGTATCAGCAGGCCCAGCTCGTCCTCCGCCAGGCGCGCCGGAACCTCGAGCTGACGCGCGTGATCGCGCCGTTCGGCGGCGTCGTCACGCAGCGCCAGCTGCGGCCCGGCCGCCTCGCGGCCGAAGGGGACCCGGCGTTCCGCCTGAGCGCGCTCGCGCCGCTGCTCATCTCCGTCCAACTCCCCGAACGCGCGCCGGCACCGCGGCCGGGCGACCGGGCCCCGGTCGTCACGCTCGACGGCACGGTGGTGGCCGCGACGGTGGCCCGCGTCTCGCCGATCGTGGACGCCGCGAGCGGCACGCGTGAAGTGGTGCTCCGCGTGCCGGGCGGACCCGAGATCCGGCCCGGTATGACGGTGCGCGTGCGGTTGCCGGCGGAACTCGCCACCATGCCCATCATCCCGCGCGACGCGCTCGGCGACACCGACCAGGTCCTGTTGTGGGACCGGGGGCGGGTGGTGCTCCGGACGGTGACGCTGGGCGATACGCTGCCCGACGGGCGCGTCGTGGTGCTGGACGGCGTGGTGCCCGGCGACACGATCGTGCCGCCCGCCCGGTGACGAAGCGGCCGCGGCTCCGGCCGGAGCTGATCATCGTCGCCCAGACCTACCGGGGCGAGGAGACCTACATCGTCAAGGATCCCGCCTCGCACAAGTACTTCCGCTTCAAGCCGCTCGAGATCTTCATCATGCAGCAGTTCACCGGCCAGGCGAGCACCGCCGAGTTGGCGGGCGCCCTGGCCGACGAGGGCCTCGCCCTCACGGCCGCCACGCTCGACGGCTTTGCGGGCAAGCTCTCGCGCATGGGCCTGCTGGAGCGGTCGTTGGCCGAGAAGTCCGTGCTCCAGCTCGAGCGCCTCCGGGCCGAGCGGCGACGCCGGGTGAAGGGGACGCACTACCGCGGCAGCCTGCTCCGGATGCGCTGGTCCGTCGGCGATCCCGACCGCCTGTTCGATCGCTGGCTCCCGAGGCTCCAGTTTTTCTTCGGCCGTCCGTTCCTGGCGGGTTCGGTCGTGCTGTTCCTCGTGTACGGCCTGATCGCTGTCCTGCGCCGGGACGAGCTCCTGGCGGGCATCCTCGCGCTCTACTCGCCGGACTTCTACACGCTCGGCAACGTGCTCGTGCTCTACGGAACCGCCACCGTCGTCATTGCGATTCACGAGCTCGGTCACGGGCTCAGCTGCAAGTACTACGGGGGGCACGTGCACGAGATGGGCGCGATGCTGATCTACTTTCAGCCCGCCTTCTACTGCAACGTGAACGACGCCTGGACGTTCACCGAGCGCAGTCACCGCCTCTGGGTGACCGCCGCGGGGTCCTGGATCCAACTCGTCATCGCGGGATTGGCGGCCCTCGTCTGGATCGCCGCCCAGCCGGAGACGCTCGTCGCGCGCATCGCGTTTGCGGCGGTGCTGATCGGCGGCGGCACGACCGTGCTCGCGAACGCCAACCCGCTCATTCCGCTCGACGGCTACTACGCGCTGAGTGACTACCTCGAGATCCCGAACCTGCGGCAGCGGGCCTTCGCGCACCTGAGCTGGCTGCTCCGGCGCTACGCGCTCCGGCTCGACGTGCCCGAACCGCCCGCCGACGACCGTGAGCGGCGCGCACTCCTGATCTACGGGGCACTCGCCGTTCTCTACATCACGACGATCCTCACGATCTTCGCGACGCTCATGCTCGGTTTCATGAGTCAGGCCCTGGGGCTCCTCGGCGTGCTGCTGTTCGCGCTCCTGCTGGCCCGCGTGCTTCGCCACCCGCTGCGGGAGTGGTCGCGCGCGGTCGTGACGGCCATCCGCGAGCATCGGGCGTCGTGGCGGGCGGCGGGCCTGCCGCGCCGCGTGGCGATCGGCACGGCCCTCGCCGTCATCGCGCTGCTGGTGATCCCGTTTCCCCTCACCGTCCATGGCACGTTCGGCGTGCATGCGGCGCACGAGGCCCGGCTGGGAGCGCCCGATGACGCCCTGGTGGCGGACGTCTACGTCGGGGAGGGCCAAGTCGTGCGCGCCGGCACGCCGCTGGTGCGGCTGCGCAGCTTCGCCCTCGAGCGGGCTCTCCAGGCGGCCGTGCGGGACGCCGACTCGCTCGGCGCGCTCAGCCGCGTGGCGCGGGCGCGTGGCGAGGCCGCGCGCGCCGAGCGTGTCGAGCTCGCACGCGCCGAGGCGGAGGCGGTCGCCCGCGGGCTGCGCGCGCGGGTGGCACGGCTCACGCTGGTCGCGCCGTTTGCCGGAATCGTCGTGACCGAGCGACCACACGAACAGGTTGGGGCACTCGCCGAGGCCGGCGACCCGGTGCTGCGCCTCGCGGCGCTCGACCGTCTGGAGGTGCGACTCGTGCTCGACCGCGCGGGCGCCGGGCGCGTACGCGCCGGCCAGCCCGCACACCTCATCTCCCTCGTCGGGAGCCGGTCGACCCGTACCGCCACCGTCGCCGCCGTGGCGCCCGCGGTCGTCCCCGACACGCCAGTCGAGGCACGCGTGTGGGTTGCCGGTGAGCCCGACGGATTGCTGCCCGGGAGCACCGGCGAGGTGAAAGTGACGGTCCGCCGCTCCAACATGCTCGGCGCGTTCTGGTGGGGGATCCGCAAGCGCCTGCGCAACGATCTCTTCCTGTAACCGCCGCAACAGCCGCGCGACGTTCCGGGGAAGGCTAGCCGTCGAGCGTGGCGCGGACGGCCGTGGCCAGATCGGTCAGCGACCACGGCTTCGGCAGAAACGGCACCTCGGGTCGGCGCGTGCCGCCGGCCGTGGCTTCCTGTGGCGTGTATCCGCTCGCGAGCAGGAACGGGACGGTCATCCCCTCCGCGCGCAACCGCTCGTAGAACTCGACCCCGCCCATCCGGGGCATGATGGAATCGGAGATCACGAGATCGACCGTCGGGTTCGCGCGCAAGGCCTCGAGCGCTTCCGCGCCGTCCGCCGCGACGATCACCGTGTAGCCCAGCTGTTGGAGGGCGCGCTGCGCGGAGCGCCGGATCGCTTCCTCGTCTTCAACCACCAGAATCGTCTCGTTCCCGCCGTGGAAGGGCGCGGTGGCTGCCGGGGACGGGGCGGGCAGCGCATCCACCGTAAGTGGGAAACAGAGCCGCACGGCCGTGCCCCACGCGACCGTGCTCTCGAGCTCCACCACCCCGCCCTGCTCGGCCACGAGTCCCTGCACGATCGGGAGTCCGAGGCCCGTGCCGAGTCCGGCCGGCTTGGTGGTGAAGAAGGGATCGAAGGCGCGGGCCCGCGTGGCCTCGTCCATCCCCGTCCCGGAGTCGATCACTTCCACGACCGCCTGATCGAGCGGTCCGACGTAGCCCGCGATGGTCTCCGGCTGTTCCCGGTGGTACACGTGAATGCGGAGCCGGCCGCCACTCGGCATCGCATCGCGCGCATTCGTTCCGAGATTGGTGAGAATGTGCGTCATCGCGTTGGGGTCCACGGCCGCGGGGACCGGCTCGGGCGGCGCCTCCACTACCACGTCGATGGACGCCGGCAGCAGACGCCGCAACACGCTCGCGCCGTCCTGCGCGATCCGGCCGAGGTCTACCACCCGCGGCTCGAGCTGCTGCTCGCTCCGGCTGAAGGCCAGCAGCCGCTGGGTGATGGCGCTCCCCCGCTCGGCGGCGCGTAACAGCTCGTCCACGTCGGCCCGCACCTCCTCGTCGTCCGGCGGCAGCCGCGCGCGCAGCCCCTCGGCGACCGTGATCAGGACCGTGAGCACGTTGCGAAAGTCGTGGGCGATGCCCCCGGTCACCTGCCCCAGGGCCTCCATCTTCTGCGCCTGTCGGAGCTGCGCTTCCAGGTGCTTGCGTGCGGTGAGGTCCGAGAACACGGCGACGATGCCCAGCACCTGATCCGCGGGGTCCGCGAGCGGCGCCGCCGAGATGCTCACGTCGAGCCACGCCCCGTCCTTGCGCTGCACGCGTCCCTCGAGATCCGTCACGCGCTCGCCGCTCCGGGCCCGGAGGAGCCAGTGCGGTAAGGTCGCATCGTCGGCGGCGCGCCAGGGTAGCGTGCGTCCGAGCACGTCGCCTTCATGCCAGCCGAGCATTCGTTCGGCGCCGGGGTTCCACGACACCACTTCACCCCCGCGTCCGAGCACGACGAGGCCCACCGGAGCGGCCCGGCGAATGGCCTCCAGCAACCGTTCGTGCTCGCCGAGGCGCGCCACGGAGCGCCCGAGGGTCAGGCCGCGGTGCCGCAGCAGCGCGTAGAGCACGGCCGCGGTCACGAGCACGAACCCCGCGCCCTTGAGCGTCTGGAGTTGCAGCGCCGCCGTCGGGTCGGTGACCAGGCGTCGCGCGACCTCGTCCGAGGCCACGATCCAGACTCCCGCCACCGCCGCGTAGATCAGCGTGATGGTCAGCGCCGGCCGTTCCGAGGGAGGGGAACGAGAGGCCAGCGGCACATCCGGGTCCATCGGCTTGGGCATGAGCCTCGCTCGGTCGGGTGCCTGGCGTCAGCGAGGTGCCACGCACATCGCGTAGCGGCAGCGGTTCCCACACTCATGGGTCCTGAACCCGGATCCGGCAAGCTACTACCACTAGTAGGGTATTCCCGAGCGAGGTGCCCCCTACTACCACTAGTAGGGTATTGCCTCCCGTGCGGTCGCATCACAACGTTTGGCCGGACACCAACTCGAGGATCCTCCCATGCCACTGCCCCCGCCGCGTGATCACCGCGTGAGTCTCAAGGACGCCGTCGCCTTTGCGCGTCGCCACCGTGAAGCCGCCGGCAAGGGGAAAGCCGGGGAGCGCGGCGGCATGTTCCACAAGGAAGGCGTGGCCCAACTGCTGGCGCAGCCTGGCTGCGCCGGCCTCCGCTTCTATTTCGGCAATGACGACGGCGGTGCCTCGGCCATCGTGCTCGTGGGCGTGGACGAGAAGGGCAACGACATGACGAGCGGGGTGGTGTTAGAGAAACACTACCCGTGCCCGCCTTACTGCGGCGACCCGAGCGAATTGAATCCCTAGTCTGTGGCGTTGAAACCTACGATTCTCATGCATGCAGCTGCCCTCTCGCAGCTGCTGCCGCCCGTAGTGGGCGTGGCGGCCGGGCGGCTTTCGCCACCCCCCCGCCGCTGGGCGATTATCTGGTGCCTGCTCCTCGTCTCGCAGGACGGGCTCGCCCTCGCGCTCGCGTCGCAGGGGCTGAATAACCTCTGGGTGAGTTACGTGTTCATGCCGGCCGCTGGGGCGGCGGTCCTGTGGACGCTGTCCCTCTGGCACCCCGGTGATACCGCCCGGCTCACGCTGCGGATCGCGATTCCGATCTTCGTAGCCGTGAGCGTCGCCCTCACGCTGGCCACCGAGAATCCCGAAGCCTTCAGCCTGTTCACGGCCACCTTCCAGAATCTGGTGCTGCTCCTCGCGGCCCTGTGGACGTTCCTGCGCCGCAGTCTGGGGGAGACCCGGCCGCTCACCAGCCAGGACTGGTTTTGGACCGTCCTTGGCATCATGCTGTACGCCGGGACGTCCAGTGCGCTCGAGCCATTGGCAGGCTACCTCCTGGCATCGCAGCGCGAGGATCTCCTCCACGCCGCCATCAACGTGAGGGCCGCCGTGGACATCGTGGCCTTTCTCGCCATCGCTGGGGGAATGCTGTGCCCGCTGCCGACGTCCTCTGGTGGGTCTTCCTCGCCACGGTCCTCGCCGTCGCCGTACTCGTCGGCGCCCTCGGCGTTGCGATGGTGATCGCGCAGCGCCGCGTGGCGGTGCTTCACCGCGCCTACGCCCGGCGCCTGCTCGCCGTGCAGGAAGAGGAGCGGGCGCGCGTCGCGCGCGACGTCCACGACGACGCCATCCAGCGCCTGGCCATGCTGCGCCACGAGCTGCGGGAATTCGAACAGTCCGCCACCGACCTGTCGCCGGCCCATCGCCGGCATCTGGCGGGCATCGCGGGCGAAGTGCAGGACCTCACCGCCGCACTGCGGCAGCTCGCTCATCGTCTGCACCCCGCCGCGATCCAGCAGGCCGGGTTGGTGCCCGCGCTGGAACAGCTGGCCGACGAGTGCACGCGCGAGTCGGGTGTGGCGGTCCGACTGTCGCTGCCGTCCGACCCATTCGCGCTGCCCGCCGAGGTCGCCATCGCGTTGTTCCGCATCGCGCAGGAAGCGCTGCGCAACGCCATCCGCCACGCGGGCGTGCCGGAGGTCGCCGTGGACCTGCGGAACGGCGGCGAGGTGGTCGAGCTGCGGATCAGCGACCGCGGGTGCGGGTTCGACCCCACCGCGCGGCGCGGCGGGGGCATCGGCCTGATCAGCATCGAGGAACGCGCCCGGTTGGTGGGCGGCAGGGCGGTGATCCAGAGCCGCCCCGGCGACGGCGCCACGGTGGCGATCCGGGTGCCGCGCGGCGGTCGGGGCGCATGACCTCCCGCCCCCGACTCCTGCTGGCGGAGGACCACGCGCTGTTCAGTCAGGGGCTGCGCGCGATGCTGGGGCGGAGCTACGAGATCGCGGGGGTCGTGGCGGACGGCGCCGCCGTCGTGTCGGCGGTCGAGGAACACGCGCCGGACGTACTGCTCCTCGATCTCTCGCTGCCGAACCGCACGGGCATGGACCTGCTCGGCGATCTGCGCAAAGCGGGCGCCACCGTGCCCATCGTGATCGTCACCATGCACGTCGACCGGGTGCTGGTCGAGGAGGCCGTTCGGCTCGGAGCTTCGGCGTTCGTACCGAAAGACGCCGACGTGGACGAGTTGCGGACCGCTATCGGGGAAGTGCTCCAGGGCCGTCGCTACTTGTCACCCCGACTCCCGCGCCGCGGCCGGCAGGACCTGGAGGGCGACCGGCTGGGGTTCAATCAGCTCACCCCGCGCCAGCAGGAGATCGTGCACATGATCGGGCGGGGCCTCTCCACCGAGGAGATCGCCGCCGAGCTCGGCCTGAGCGCGCACACGGTCAACTTCCACCGCAAGAACATCCGCCGGAAGCTCGGGCTCGAGAACGACTGGGAGATGTCTCGCTACGCCATTCTCGTGGGCTTGAGCGACGAAGCCCCGACACCCGACAGCAATTGACCGACGCCCGGGCGGGCGGACCCCCCCGGGCTATGGTGCGCGGCGGGATTGGGCCACGCGCCGGCGCGTGGGTCGCGGTCGCTCGGGAAGATACGCCGCCCAGATGACCAGCCCGCACAGGGGTCCACCGATCAGACCGACCGCGAGCACGGCCGTCGGCACGACGCTCGCCCACTGATCCGGCGTCACGAACGCGAAGGCGCTCGCCGCCACCACCGCCGCCCCGCCCAACCCCCCGAGCAGACCCGCGCCGAGCGCGGTGCGACCGAGTGGCAGGCCCATGCCGACGATCGCCCCGACCGAGAGGGCCGCCACCCAGTAGGACACGACGACCCGCACGACGCTCGTGCCGGCCGCGCTGAATGGGCCGGGACCCTCGAGGATGCGGACGGCAAGGGAATGGAGGGAAAAGGCGGCGGCCACGAGCGCGGCCCGCCGGGTCACGTTGCGGATATCAGCTGTGCGATTGCGCGGTCCCACCACGCGATACCCAAGCCATGTCAGGACGTGGTATCCGGCCCTGCCTGCGCATCGTCGGGCGCCGACCCGTCGTCGGGAGACACTGCCGGTGAATCGACGCCCTGCTCGCGCGCGTGCACCGGCCCCTCGCTTCCGAGCGCCAGGACGGCGCGCAGGAACCGCGTCTTGCTCCCGGCCGACAGCGGCCGGGCGGGACTGTCGGAGTCAACCATGGACCTGTTCCCCATCTGAGTTACCATTGGCGACCCCAATAGTGCGCACTCCTGTCGGACCCGACAAGCTGCTAGTACTAGTAGGGTATACGGCGGCCGTGAATTTCGAACCTTCGCGGTGCCGTTTCGGGCCAGCGCCAGCGGGCCGGGCCGGCCGGTGTCCCGAAACGGGGCGCTCGGGGGCCGCCGCGGCCTACGGGCTTGGCGCGCGCGCCGGCCCGGTCGTGCCCGCAGCGCGCGCCACGGCGCCGGCGATCTCGTCCAGGTCCTGGGTGGTCAGCTCGAGTGACGCCGCGCCAATCCACCCGTCCACCTGCTCGGGCGACCGGGCGCCCACGATGGCCCCCGTCACGCCCGGCCACGCCAGGGCCCACGCCACCGCCACCGTGGCGACGCTGGTGCCATGCCGCTTGGCGATGGGGCGCAACGCATCGCGCAGCGTAAGGTTCCGGGTCAGGTTCGGCTCCTGGAACTCGAGCGACCCCCGACGCCAGTCGTCCGGCGCGAGCCGGGCAACGCGGTCACGGTCGAACCGATCGGTCAGGATTCCGGACTGCATCGGACTGTAGACGATGACCCCGGTGCGGTGCTCGGCGCACCACGGGATCTCGGCCGCCGCCGCGTTGCGCCGGATGAGCGAGAAGGGCGGTTGTAGTGCGTCCACGTGCCGGACCGCCTCGCAGCGACGCAGCAAGTCCACGTCGAAGTTGGACACGCCGCCCGCCCGAACCTTACCCGCATCGATGAGCCGCCCCATCTCACCCCACGAGTCCTCCACCGCGGTGCCGGTCTGGTCGGGCCAGTGGAACTGATAAAGGTCAATCCGCTCGATGCCCAGACGGCGCAGCGAGTCCTCCGCCTCGCGCCGGATGGATGCGGGTCGGAGATCGCGCCGCGGGTCGGCCCACCGGTCCTGCGGATCCCACACCAGTCCGCCCTTGGTGAACACGAAGGGGCGGTCCGTCACCGGCACGTCGCGCAGCAACCGGCCCACCACGTCTTCCGAATGGCCCAGGCCGTAGACGGCCGCGGTGTCGATCCAGTTGATTCCCCTCGCCAGCGCGTGACGCATGGCGGCCAGCGACTGCGCGTCGTCCTGCGGTCCCCAGCCGAAGGCCCACCCACCACCGCCAACGGCCCAAGCGCCAAAGCCGACGGCGGTGATGTCCATGCCGCTGGTGCCGAGTGGTCGGACGGGCACGCTCATACGGTATAGTCCTCCATCGAGAAGAAGTATAGCGAGCCGCTTGGACCCCGGTCCGATGCGTGACTGGGAAGGCGAGACAAATCGCATTCGCCTTTTTCTTGCAGGCGCCACGACCCCGCACTATGTTCGGACACCGAGCGACCCATGCGTCGGGCCGTCTTCTCTCGCACTCCCAGCCGAGGCGATGCCACTGGTGCGGGGGGACGCATCACTGCACTTGGAACCACGGAGGCCGTCATGACGAGTGCGGTACCACTGGCGCTCCACAGGTTCACGCTCACGCGGCTCACCCCCATCGTGTTCGTTTTGGCGGCCTGCCGACCAGCCCCACCCCCGGTGCCGGTGCCCGATCCGATCGCAAAGGGCCGCGCGATCTTCTTCAACGAGACCTTTGCCGGCAACGGGCGCACCTGTGCCACTTGCCATCGGGCGGAAGACAATTTCGGCCTGTCGCCCGCGTTCATCGCGACGCTCCCGCCGACGGATCCGCTGTTCGTGGCCGAAACGAATCCCGACCTGGCGCAGAACTTCGAGAACCCGCGGCTGATGCGCGCCCTGGGGATGATTCTGGAGAATCAAGACGGCTTCGACGATCTGGCAAACAACTTCAATATGCGGGGGATCCCGCATCTCCTCGCGCTGCGGACCTCGGTGGCGAGCGCGGCGGGGCCGCGCACCGGGTGGTCAGGCGATGGGGCACCCGGCGACGGCTCGCTGCGGGCGTTCGCCACCGGGGCGGTGATCCAGCATTTCACCAAGACCACCAACCGTATCGCCGGGGTGGACTTCCGCCTTCCCACCAACGACGAGCTAGATGCGCTCGAGGCATTCCAGCTCTCCCTCGGACGGCAGGAGGATCTGACGCTGCCGCTGCCGCTCAAGGGTGTGGTGCCCGCGAGGGGGCAGGAGCTGTTCCGCGACAACACGGTCGGGAAATGCAACGCCTGTCACTTCAACGCGGGCGCCAATGCAGACCCGGCCATTTTCGGGGCCGGGGCTGGCAACCTGAACTTCAATACCGGGGTAGAAGACTTACCAGATCAGCCGGCCGACCTGACCGGCGAGCTGATGCCACCGGACGACGGCTTTGGGACCCCCGGCGATGGGACCTTCAACACGCCCCCGCTGGTCGAAGCGGCCGACACCGAGCCCTTCTTCCACAACAACTCGGTGATGACCATCGAGGGCGCCGTGGGGTTCTACGACGGTAACGCATTCAATGAATCACCGGCCGGGCGATTGATCGCGGCCGCCACCGGCTCGGGGATCGAATTGGACGCCACGCAGATCGAGGCCATTGCCGCCTTCCTCCGGGTGATCAATGCGCTGGAGAACATCCGCGAGGCGCTGGCGCTGCTCGCCACCCCGAACCCGGCGCGGACGGCACCGTCGAGCGCCAACGTGGCCCTAGCCCTGGAAGAGACTGACGACGCGATCCGGGTGCTGGCGGGGGCCGGGCTTCACAGAGACGCTGTTCGAGAGCTGCAGACCGTGGAACGCTACTTACGGCAAGGGCCCGCAGGAGATCCTGCTCCAGTGCAGGCCGCGGTTCAGGCGCTGGAACGCGCGCGGGCCGACATGATCGAGACCCCGTGAACGGGAGGAGGACGCCGCTATGATCCGTTGGACAACGCGCTTCGCCTTGCCCCTGGTCGCATCGCTCTGTTTGGCGACGACCGCGCAGGCGCAGCAAGCCACCGAGCGGTACATCCCGCTGGGTCAGTCGCCCGGCCTGTCCTCGCGTTACACGTACATGGGTCAGATCGTCCGTATCGACGCCGCCGCCCGGACCGTCACCGTCGGAAACGCCGACACGACGCGGACGATCGCCCTCACCGAGCACACGAAGATCTGGCTGGACCGCTCGGCCACACGCCAAACGACCTTGATCGGGCGACTGGAGGACCTGCAACCGGGCCAGCGAATCGAGATCAAGTACGAGGACTACGCCACCAAGGACCGAGCCGCCTGGATCAAGGCCGCTGTGGTGCGGTAAGTCCGCGCTCGGCAACTAGGGAACGTCCGCACACGTCGCGCGGCGGGCCCCCCGGCCGCTGCAGCTCGCGCATACCACGGGATGGTACGCGGGGCGCTGCTCACTGCCGCGTCCTTCGGGACCCACCGCTGCCGACTTGTGCAGAGCTTCCCTCGCGGGTGACCCGCTCCGTGACGAGGGCAGCGGGCTCGTAGGCTTTGTACACGGGGTAGGGCTGCGGGGCGTTCCCCCACTGGGCGGCGAGATAGCGGTCGAAGAAGTTCCAGACTACCAGGCCGTCGTCACTCTCAGGTTCGAGCAGTGCCGCCGCGAGGGGTCCCAGCCGCTGCGCGGTCCGCACCACAAGCGTCCCGGCTGCGAACGCC
>JAOTWJ010000008.1 GCA_029862925.1 Gemmatimonadota bacterium | reverse complement strand
CTGCTGTTCGGCCTGCTGACGTACCGGCAGGTGAAGAAGCTGCCGGTGCATCGCTCCATGCTCGAAGTCTCGGAGCTGATCTACACGACGTGCAAGGCGTACCTGATCCAGCAAGGGAAACTGCTGCTGGTGCTCGAGCTGTTCATCGGCACGATCATCGTCGCCTACTTCCTGATGATCGGATTCGCCGTGCACAAGATCGGGATCATCGTCCTGTTCAGCCTGATCGGCATGGCGGGGAGCTATAGCGTCGCCTGGTATGGTATCCGGATCAACACGCTCGCGAACTCGCGCACCGCCTTTGCGAGTCTCCGGGGGCGCGCGTACCCGGTCTACGAGATCCCGATCCACGCAGGGATGAGCGTGGGGATGATGCTCATCAGCGTGGAGCTGCTGTTCATGCTGGCCATCCTGCTGTTCATCCCGGGCGACTACGCCGGCGCGTGTTTCCTCGGCTTCGCCATCGGCGAGTCCTTGGGGGCGGCGGCGCTGCGGATCGCGGGCGGGATCTTCACGAAGATCGCGGACATCGGGTCCGACCTGATGAAGATCATCTTCAACATCAAGGAAGACGACGCCCGGAACCCCGGGGTGATCGCCGACTGCACCGGCGACAACGCCGGTGACTCCGTGGGCCCCACGGCGGACGGCTTCGAGACCTACGGCGTGACCGGCGTGGCGCTGATCGTGTTCATCCTGCTGGCCGTGCCGGAGCCACTGACCCAGGTGAAGCTGCTGGTGTGGATCTTCGTGATGCGCATCATGATGGTCCTCGCGTCCGGCAGCGCGTATCTGCTCAACAACGTGGTGGCCAAGCGGCGCTACGGCACCGCCACCCGGATGCACTTCGAGGCACCGCTCACCCAGCTGGTCTGGCTCACCTCACTGCTGTCGGTCGCGCTCACCTATCTCGTGTCATGGCTGATCGTGCCGGACCTCGGGGATGGCACGCTGTGGTGGAAGCTCTCGACGGTCATCACGTGCGGCACGCTCGCCGGCGCGATCATCCCAGAGCTGGTGAAGATCTTCACCTCCACCCGGTCGATGCACGTGCGCGAGATCGTGACGTCCTCCCGCGAGGGCGGGGCGTCGCTCAACATTCTGTCCGGGTTCGTCGCGGGGAATTTCAGCGCGTACTGGTTGGGGCTCACGATCATGGGCCTCATGGCCATCGCCTTCCTCGTGAGCACCCAGGGTCTTGCGGTGCTCATGCAGGCGCCTGCGGTGTTCGCCTTCGGGCTCGTGGCGTTCGGGTTCCTCGGCATGGGCCCCGTGACGATCGCCGTCGATTCCTACGGTCCCGTCACCGACAACGCGCAATCGATCTACGAGCTCTCGCTGATCGAGTCGCTCCCGAACGTGCAGGAGGAGATCCGCCGCGACTTCGGGTTCACGCCGGACTTCGCGATCGGCAAGGAGCTGCTCGAGGAGAACGACGGGGCGGGGAACACCTTCAAGGCGACGGCCAAGCCCGTGCTCATCGGCACGGCGGTCGTGGGAGCCACGACGATGATCTTCTCGATCATCGTGGCCCTCACCCAGGGCCTCACCGAGAATCTGGACAAGCTCTCGATCCTGCACCCGCCGTTTTTCCTCGGCCTGATCACGGGCGGGGCCATGATCTACTGGTTCACGGGCGCGTCCACGCAGGCGGTCACCACCGGCGCCTACCGCGCGGTGAAGTTCATCAAGCAGAACATCAAGCTCGACGGGGTTACCCGCGCGTCCGTGGAAGACTCCAAGCAGGTCGTGCGCATCTGCACCCAGTATGCGCAGAAAGGGATGTTCAACATCTTCCTCGCCGTGTTCTTCTCCACGCTCGCCTTCGCGTTCATTGAGCCGTTCTTCTTTATCGGCTACCTGATTTCGATCGCACTGTTCGGGTTGTTCCAGGCCATCTTCATGGCCAACGCGGGCGGTGCGTGGGACAACGCGAAGAAGATCGTGGAGACCGAACTGAAGCTGAAGGGCACCGACCTGCACGCGGCCTCAATCGTGGGCGATACCGTCGGGGACCCGTTCAAGGACACGTCGTCGGTGGCGATGAACCCGGTCATCAAGTTCACGACCCTCTTCGGCCTGCTGGCCGTCGAGCTCGGCGTGTACCTCGCCGCGCAGCGCAGCGCCACACTGGGGTACGCCCTCGCCATCGTGTTCTTCATCGTTGGCGTCATGTTCGTGTGGCGCTCGTTCTACGCGATGCGGATCGGGCCAGCCGTGGGCTGAGCAGTGCTCAATGCTCAATGCCCAATGTCCAAGGTTCGAGGTTCGAGGTTCAGCGCTCAATGTTCACTAAGCACGTGAGGGTTGAGCATTGAGCGCGTCGCACACTTGAGCATTGAACGTTGGACATTGGGCATTGCACACTGGGCCGTCAGGCTCCCCTTCGTTCGGAGTGCTCCTCGTCCTCCCATTTCCGACTCGTCCCCACCATATTCCCACCAGACAGGGGTGCCTGGCCCCCAGCGGCAGGCTGAGATCAGACCCTTTGAACCTGACCCGGTTCGCACCGGCGGAGGGAGTCGCGACGTGAAATCCATCACACAGATGCACCAGGCCCGGCAGGGCACGATTACCGATGCCATGCGGTTCGTCGCGCAGCGGGAAACGCTGTCCGCCGCCCTCGTCCGCGACGAAGTGGCCCGAGGGCGTTTGATCATCCCCGCCAACATCCGCCACCTGGCTGGGCGGCTGGAGCCGATGGCCATTGGCGCCGTGGCGCGCGTGAAGATCAACGCCAACATCGGCAACTCGGCCGTGAGCTCGAGTATCAGCGAGGAGCTGGAAAAGCTCGACCGCGCCGTGACGTATGGGGCCGACACGGTCATGGATCTGTCGACCGGCGCGGACCTCGACGCCACGCGGGCGGCCATCATCGCCCACGCGCCGGTGCCGGTGGGCACCGTCCCGATCTACCAGGCAGCGCTCGCCTCGGATGACCCCGCCGACCTGGACCCCGACCGGCTACTCGACGTGATCGAACTGCAGGCACAGCAAGGCGTGGATTACATGACCATCCATGCCGGCGTCCTGCTCGAGCACCTGCCGCTCGTGGCCGGGCGGATCACGGGCATCGTGAGCCGCGGCGGCTCCTTGCTCGCCCTTTGGATGGCGCGCCACCGAAAGCAGAACCCCCTGTACACCCGGTTCGACGACGTGCTCGCGATCTGTCGACGGTACGACGTCACGATTTCGCTCGGGGACGGTCTCCGCCCGGGCAGCATCCACGACGCAAGCGACCGTGCGCAGTTCGCCGAGCTGGCAGTGCTGGGGCGACTCACACTGCGCGCCTGGGAGCGGGACGTGCAGGTGATGATCGAGGGGCCGGGGCACGTGCCGATGGACCAGATCGAGATGAACGTGCGCAAGCAGAAGGACCTGTGCCACGAGGCGCCGTTCTACACCCTGGGGCCGCTCGTGACCGACATCGCGCCGGGCTACGATCACATCACGAGCGCGATCGGTGCGGCGATGATCGGGTGGCACGGAGCGGACATGCTCTGCTACGTGACCCCCAAGGAGCACCTCGGCCTCCCCAACGCCGAGGACGTGCGGCAGGGGGTGATCGCCTACAAGATCGCGGCGCACGCAGCCGATATCGCCCGGGGCCGCCCGGGGGCGACGCAGCGCGACGACGCACTCTCCCGGGCGCGCTACGCCTTCGATTGGAACGAGCAGTTCCGGCTGGCCCTCGACCCCGAACGGGCCCGCGAGTACCACGACGAAGCGTTGCCGGCCGAGTACTTCAAGAGCGCCGAGTTCTGCGCGATGTGCGGACCCAAGTTCTGCTCGATGCACCACTCGAGAGCCTTGGACGAAGCGCTGCGGGAGTTCACTCTGGGAGCCGGACAGGGCAGCGAGTGACTCGGACGATCAAGGTGCAATGACGAATGACCAATGTCCAATGACCATTGGGCAATGACCAAGAACTACGGGAACAACTGACCATTGGACATTGGTCATTCGTCATTCGACGTTGATCACTCAGTCTCCACCGACGCTGTCCTCCCGCCGCAGGAGCTTCTTGTAGTCTTCCGGCGTATTGAAGTCTTCCAAGACCGCCGGATCGTCCACCGGCACGGCGTGGACCCGGGAGGGATCGTGGCGCACGACGGCGCGCGCGCCCTGTTCATCCGGGGCATCGAGCAGTTCCTCGAAGACGGTCCGTCCGAACAGGACCGGATGCCCGCGGTGGCCCGCATGCACGGGCACGACGATCGGTCGGTGCGAGGCCCGGAACCCATCGAGCAACGCGGCCAGCGTCGCGACGGCGACGTGAGGGCGGTCGACCGGCCAGACGAGCGCGGCATCCACCGGCTGGCCCTCCAGCGCGCGGAGTCCAGCCCGGACCGACCCGATCGGGCCCGCGTCCAGCTGGGTGTTCTCGGCGACCGTGACGTCAGACAAATCCATTTCTCTCAGTATTTTATCTGCGTAGTAGCCAACAACTACTACGCGCCTTTCTATCCCAGCCGCGTAACACGCGTGCAGAATCCCGGCGAGAAACGGCTCCCCACGATAGGTCAGGAGCGCCTTAGGGTAGCCCATCCGCTCCGACGCGCCGGCTGCCAAAATGATGGCTGCAAACATGCGTGGTCCTTAGATTAGGGCCGCTATGACGATTCATCGCATTCGCCTGTTGGGCGATCCAATTCTGCGCACCAAGTGCGAGCCGATCAAGAACCCACGCTCGCCGGCCGTGCGGATCGTGGCCGACAGCCTGCAGGAGACGCTGCGCGATCTCCGGGCGAGCTCCGGGCTTGGCCGCGGCCTGTCCGCCCCCCAGATCGGGGCCCCGATCCGCTTGATCTACATCGAGATCGACGAGCCGCTGTTCCTCGTGAACCCCGAGATCGTGGACATTGGCGGGTCGGACTTTGGGGTCTGGGACGACTGTTTCTCCGCGCCCAACCTGCTGGTGCGCGTCATGCGCGCCTGGCGCATTACGGTTCGGTACCAGGATCTGAAAGGCAGGAGCCAGGAGCTCACGGCCGAACAGGATCTCGCGGAGTTGCTGCAGCATGAGATCGACCACCTCGACGGGGTTCTCATGGTCGACCGCGCGATCGGGCTGGATCCGTTCTGTTACCGCGAGGAGTGGAACCAACACCACGCGAACGAAGCGCGGTACGGCGAGCCGGAGCCGCGCTGGTCACCTGCGGCGGCACCGGTGGGGTAGGGGGCGCGGAGGCCGCCCGCCATGGGGGGTGGCGCGCCGCGCATGCCCTTCCGATGCCACGTGGTGCGGGCCTACCAGATCACCGTGCGCTCCCGGGATCTCCCGGGGCAGTCGCACGAGGTGGCAGTCGAGAGGGACCCGGCAGGTCGCTCCAGGTTCCGTACATTTTCACCCCCCCTTCAGCCGCTCTTCATCCGCCCACCCTGACCCTGTGAGGGCCACCACCTAGGGGGCCCGCGCAGGTTCTCCTCATCGCCCCGGCGATTGCCTTTGCGTTGCTGCGAGGAAGCAGACGTGGGCCGACCACTACCACGAGATTACTTTATGTCGGTGTGGTGGTATGGAAACGACGCCTGCGCTGGAACGTGGCCTACGAGGCTCGGCCAGGTGTGCGGCAGCTGAGGGGCGTCGTGATCTGATTCGGTACCCTAGAGCAATGGAGTGTAGAACGGCATGCGGTTGCTAGACTACGATACGACCCAGCAGATGGGTGCCACTGTAGTGAGCTCAACGCGGATTACGCCCGAGGACAGCGATACGGACATACGGCACATCGACCTCGTCGTCGACCGCGTGGACTTCAGCTATCAAGTGGGGCAGAGCGTTGGTGTCCTGGTACCGGGTCCGCATGAATACGGTCAGAGGGAATACCTGCGCCTCTATTCCATTGCCGGCGGCACCAGGGCCGATGACCTCAGGCCGGTGATCTCGCTATGTGTGAAGCGTTGCTTCTACATCGACGGGTTCAATGGCGAACGCTATGACGGGAAGGCGTCCAACTATCTCTGCGACCTGAAGAAGGGCGACGCCGTCACGTTGGTGGGCCCCTACAACATCGCGTTCGCCCTGCCCAAGGACAACGGCGCCAATCTGCTGATGATCGGGCTGGGAACAGGGATCGCTCCCTTCCGGGCCTTCATCAAACATATCTACAGCGAGCTCGGCGGCTGGAAGGGTTCCGTGCGTCTCTACCACGGCGCCATGACGGGCATCGAACTGGCCTACATGAACGACCAGAACGCCGACCTGAAGTACTACTACGACGAAGAGACCTTCAAGGCGTTCGAGGCACTCAGTCCGCGAGCCCATTTCAACGTGCCCGTCGACCTGGCGGGGGCCCTGGCCCAGAACGCCGATGAAGTCTGGACCCTGCTGCAGGATCCCAAGACCTACGTGTACGTGGCCGGTCTCAAGCAGATCAGCAAGCAACTGGACGAGGCACTGGTGAAGATCGTGGGCTCCGCCGAGACGTACGAGCAGCAGAAGAAGATGATGATCGACCAAGGGCGTTGGGCTGAGCTGATCTACTGACGCGCGGTTCTTCCTGAGGGGCCGTCTCCCGGGCTTGGGGGCGGCCCTTCGTCTCCAGCGCCATCAGCCCTTCGACAGCATCACGGCCGTCCCGGTCACGATCCCGGCGGCGTCACCCGCGAGCCACAGAATCACCTCGGCCATGGCTGCGGGCGCGAGCCACGTGGACCGGTCCGCGTCCGGCATGGCAGCGCGGTTGGCAGGCGTGTCGATGGTGGTGGGCACGATGGCGTTCACCGTGATGCCGTGCCCCACCAGTTCCTTGGAGAGCGACTGCGTGAGGTTGAGCACCGCGGCCTTGGACGCCGCGTAGGCGCTCATGCTCGGAGCCCCGCGGTTCACCGCGGGCACCGCCGCCACGGTCACGATCCGCCCGTGACCGTGGGACTTCATCAGCTTCACGGCTTCCCGCGCACACAGGAAGGTGCTCGTGGCGTTGAGCGCGAGCATCTTGTGCCACGTCTTGGGGTCGGTCTCGTCTATCGGGCCGAACGCAAAGCCACCCACGAGCTGCACCAATATTTCCAGCCTCCCGTCGGGCTCGGCGGCCGCCGCGCAGAGCGAGGCCACGGCATCGGCATCCGTCACGTCCGCCTCTACGAGCCGCACTGCCCGGGCAGCGGTGCCGAGTTCGTCGCGCAGTGCGTCGCGCTCGCGCTCGGATACCCACGAGACGGTGACATGAGCCCCGGCCTCCGCGAACGCCCGCACGACAGCGCCGCCGAGTGCGCCCGTGCCGCCGGTCACTAGCACGTTCCTTCCCGTAGCAACTTGGTCCATCGTTACCTCGCAGGTGTCCAAATCCAAACAAACCGAGGCCGGCATGCCTCGTCAGATGCCGGCCTCGCCGTCCAAGAATCGGAATCTCCGTCGTCCGACGCTACCCACCGACCTCTGCTCCCGCCGACGCCTGGTTCCACATCCACCGCCAGGTCTTCCAGGACCCGTCAGCCTGACGCCTGTACAGCTCCATCCACTTGCCGCTCCTGACCTGCTCGGCGCCACCCGTTTTCGGGGTCTGGCGGACACTCCACGTGCCGCGAGCCATCCCCCAGTCGCCGGTCACGGCCACTTCGTCCACCGTTGCCGTCTGCGAGGCTGAAAACTCGTTAAAGAAGTCACGCAACCTCTGGACGAGCGCCTCGCGCCCCATCACCGGCGGTCCGTCGGGCGGCAGGGAGAGGGCGTCCTCGGCATAGGTCAGGCCCGCCGCATCGGCATCGGCGGCGTTGTACGCAGCCAGCCAGTCGTCACTCAACTGACGGATGGCCGCGGCATCGGCTTCCGATGTGTCGGGTGGTGGCGCCGGGGTCCGGGTGCAGGCCGCGAGGGCCAGAACCACGGCAAGACGAAGCAGTGTCGACGTGCGCAGCATGGGACCCTCCTCGGTTGTCGCGAAGGTCCCAACTTCTCCTTGGGGACGTCGGGCCGCCAGGGCTCGGCCGCGTGCCCTGCGGACACGCTGAGAGGCTACACGGAGTGCGCGATGTGAGCCCCGGCGGGCGTGAGCCACGTGCGCGCCGCGACCGGATCCTGCCCAAAGCACGCAGTCGCCGCGGCGTCCGCCGTCATGCAGTCGCCCGCCTGCGCCGTGATGCTCCGCATGACGCTCACGCGCGGCTCTCCAGTGACGGGATCGAGCAGATGGTGGTACCGGCGCCCGCCGTACTCGAAGTACTGGAGGTAATCCCCGGACGTGGCCACCGCCGCATCCTCGAGATCGAACTCGGCCACCAGCTGATCCGCGCGGTCGGGCGACCGCACGCCCACGCGCCACGGCCCGCCATCGGCGGACCGGCCCATGGCGTAGAGGTCGCCCCCCACGTTCACGAGCGCGTGTTCGATGCCCCAGTCCCGCAGCACCGCCACGGCCTGATCCACGCCGTAGCCCTTGGCGATGCCGCCCAAGTCGATGCCCAGGTCCGGCTGCGTGAACCGCACGGCCGGCTTGCCGGACCACGTGCTCACATCCAGGCCCCGGTAGAGCCCACGCCCCGCGTAGCGACGTACCGCGTCCCGTGCCGGCGGGGTCGTCCGGTGGCCCACGTCCCAGAGCTGCACGACGCCATCCAAGGCGGGATCGAACGCGCCGTCGGTCCGCGTGGCCCAGTCGAGCGACGCGCGGAGCACGGTGGCCGTCTCGGGTGTGACCAGCACCCCGTCGCGCGCCGCGCCGCGGTTGGCGCGGCCTACATCCGACGACGGCCGGTAGCGCGTCATCAGCGCCTCCACCATCCGGAGCCGCGCGAGGGCGGCGCCGATGGCGGCCTGTGCGTAGGGCTCGTCCCGGTGTACCACCGCAAAGTCCGCAATCGTCCCCATGCTCGGCACGGTGCGCTGGGCCAGCACACGTCGGCGCACGCGCCACGGCACCGACGCCACCACCAACGCCCCTACCCCGAGGGCCACGAACTCGCGCCGCGTGCGCGCCGACCGGACTACCGGCTCACGATCCGACATCGTTGGACTCCACCAGCTCGAGGTGCCGCGGCTCGCCCGTGCGCTCGCACGTGCTGCCGTGACACGAGCAGTTGTGACACGACGTTCGCTCCCGGCCCCGCTGCATCAGGCCGAACACGGCGAACAGCACCGCCAGGGCGCCGACCGCGATGACGGTGGTCATGCGGCGCTGAACATGCCGGCAAAGCCCATGAACGCCAAGGAGAGCGCGCCGGCCAGGATGAGGACCAGACCCATGTTCTTCGCGAAATCCGGGACGTCCGCCAGCTCGAGGTTCTCCCGGATGGACGCCATCAGCACGAGCGCCAGCGTGAGGCCCAGCCCACCGCCCACGGCAAAGAAGAGGCCTTCCAGCAGGCCGTAGCCACGGTTGGTCGAGAAGATGGCGAGGCCCAGGATGGCGCAGTTGGTCGTGATCAGCGGCAGATAGATGCCGAGTGCCTGGAACAGCGCGGGACTCAGCTTCTTGATGGCCATCTCGACGATCTGCACCAGGGACGCAATGACGATGATGAACGCGATGATGCGGAGATACGGCGCCGACACGAGCAGGAACGTGTTCAGCACCCATACCGCCAGGGCCGTGAGCACCATGACGAAGATGTTGGCGGCCCCCATCCGCACGGCCGTCTCCACTTTCCCCGAGACGCCCAGGAACGGGCACAGCCCCAGGAACAGCGCCAGGGTGAAGTTGTTCACCACGGCGGCCGAGACCAGGATCCAGATCAGGTCGCCCATGCTAGGCCGCCTTCCCCACGGCCGGTCCCGCGGCCGCCGTGGCCGGCTTGGCCCGCTCCTCGCCACGCCGCTTGATCCAGCTGAACACCAGGAGGATCGTGCCGAGCGTGAGGAACCCGCCCGGCGGCAGGATCATGATGACCCACGGCTCGTAATGCGGCCCCATCACGCTGATGCCGAGGAACGTGCCGTTGCCGAGCACCTCCCGGACCGTGCCCATCAGCACCATGGTGAGCGTGAACCCGATGGACATGCCCACCGCGTCCAGCAGCGAGCGGCCCACGGAGTTGCGCGACGCGAACGCTTCCTGCCGGCCCAGGATGATGCAATTCACCACGATCAGCGCCACGAATGCGCCCAGCTCCTTGTGCACCGCCGGCACCGAGGCTTCGAGGATCATGTCGGCAATCGTGACGAACGTGGCGATGATCAGGATGTACGTGGAGATTCGCACGTCCGACGGCACGATCCGCTTGATCGTGGAGACCAGCAGGCTCGATCCCACGAGCACGAACAGCACGGCGGCGCTCATGGCCAGGCTGTTGGCCACCGAGTTCGTGACCGCCAGCGCGGGACAGAGCCCGAGCAGCTGCACGAGCACCGGGTTCTCGCGCCAGACCCCCTTGATCAGCTCCTGCGACGGCGGCGTTGGCTTTCGCGGGCTCACGGCTGCGACTCCTGCGGCACGTACGCCGCGAGCAACGGCCCTACCCGCTCGAGCGTCGTGTTGATGGCCTTGATGAGCGCCCGGGACGAGATGGTGGCACCCGTGATCATCACCAGCTCGGTGGGCAGTCCCTCGCCCTGGCCTTCCTTCACCCCCACCAGGGGCGCGCGCACGCGGGTGAACTGCGCCACGAACTCCGCGTCCTTGTAGATCTTGTCGCCCAGGCCCGGCGTTTCCTTGGACTCCAGCACCTTCATGCCGAGCAGCTGCGACGACGCGGCGTCGAACCCGAAGATGAGCCGGATGTTGTCCTGGAAGCCGGGCCCATTGGCGACGATGGCAAACCCCGCGGGCCGCCCTTCCCGCCATCCCAGGTACACCGCCTCCGCGGTCTCGGCGTTGCCGCCCGCCGGGAGCGTGTGCGACAGCGAGTCCGCGGTCACGTACAGCGTGTCGTAGTGCTCCGGCGCCGCGAGCACCTCGTTGATGGCGGCGGCCAGCGCCGCGGCCTTGTTGGCGCGGATCCGCGGCTGCGTGGCCGCGAACACCGACACGATCAGCAGGCCCGCCAGCACGCCGAACCCGCCCAGCGTGCCGATGAGGCGCTGCGCGGAGGCCGACGGGCGAGGTGGTTGGGTGGCGGGCGCAGTCATGCGGCCGCCTTGGCGCGTGTGGTGCCGAAGACGCGCGGCTGCGTGGCGCGATTGATGAACGGCACCAGCGCGTTCATGATGAGAATGGCGTACATCACACCCTCGGCCAGGCCGCCCCACAGCCGGATCAGCACCACCAGGAAGCCGATGCCCACCCCGAAGATCCAGCTCCCGCGGTTGGTGGTGGGCGAGGTCACCATGTCGGTGGCCATGTACATGGCGCCGAGCATGAGGCCGCCCGAGAGCAGCATGAACTGGGGCGTGGGATACCGCGCGCCGTCGATCAGGTGCAGCACGGTGGTGAACGCGGCCACGGACAGGAAGATGCTCGCCGGGATCCGCCAGTTGAGGTAGTTGTTGAGCGCCAGGTACCCGCCGCAGAGCAGGATCAGGACGGCGCCCGTCTCCCCCAGCGATCCCGCCGTGGTGCCGAACGCCAGGTCACGGATGGGCGTCGTCACCTGCTCGAACTTCATCAGGCCCAGCGGCGTGGCGGTGGTCACCGCGTCCACGCGGCTGCCCATCAGCGGCAGCGCGAAGTTGTCGCCGCGCAGCGACCACCACGGCACGTTCTCGACCGCGGGCCACGTGGTGAGCGCCACGGGGAACGCCGCCTGGAGGAACGCGCGTCCCAGCAGCGCCGGGTTGAAGATGTTCTGCCCCAGCCCCCCGAAGACGATCTTGCCGAAGCCGATGCTGAACGCGCCGCCGAGCACGGCCATCCAGAGCGGGAGCCCCGCCGGGAGGCACAGGCCCAGCAGGATGCCCGTGATGGCGGCGGAGCCGTCGCGCACCGCCCCCTTCTTGCCCCACGCCGCTTCGGTTCCTACGGCCCCCACGACCGACGCGAGGATCACCAGCAGGGCGCTCGGCCCGAAGTAGTAGACCGCGAACGCCGCCACCGGCATCAGGCTCCCCACCACCGACCACATGATGGTGGGCGTGGAGTCGCGGCTGCGGAGGTGCGGTGAGGCGGTGACGAGGTACCGGGCGTCGCTCATGCCGCCGGCTTTCGCTGGCGCAGCGCGACCCGGGCGGCCGCGAACTGCTGCGACAGGGGGATGTTCGACGGGCAGACGTAGGAGCAGCAGCCGCAGAGCATGCAGTCGTTGAGGTGGTACGCCGCCGCCATCTCGTCGTACCGGCCCGCAGCCGCGAGCTTGCCCAGCTGCTGCGGATTGAGGAAGACCGGACAGGCGTCCAGGCAGTGGCCGCACCGGATGCACGGATACGAGTCCTGCGTCTTGCACTCCCGCTCCGCCAGCACGATGACGCCCGTGGTGCCCTTGGTGAGCGGCGTATCCAGGTTGGCCTGGGCGGCCCCCATCATGGGGCCGCCGAACACGATCTCGCGGGCATCGTCCGTCATGCCGCCACACGCATCGAGCAGGTCGCGGAGCTTGGTACCCACCGGCACGATCAGGTTGGCGGGCTTCCGGATGCCCAGCCCCGTCACCGTCACGATGCGCTCCACCAGCGGGAGTCCGGTCTCGAACACCTCAGCGATGGTCCCGACCGAGGCCGCGTTCTGCACGACCAAGCCCACGTCCAGCGGCAGTTTACCGGACGGCACTTCGCGGCCCGTGACCGCCTCGATCAGCATCTTCTCGGCGCCCTGCGGATACTTGACCGTGAGCGGCAGGACCGTGACGTCCAGGTCGGCTGGCCGGGTGCGTTCGAGCGCCTCGACGGCATCCGGCTTGTTGCGCTCGACGCCGATCACCACCTTCGAGACACCCAGGATCTTCATCATGATCCGGACACCGAGATGGATCCGGTTGGGGTACTCGACCATCGTGCGGTGGTCCGTCGTGAGATAGGGCTCGCACTCGCAGCCGTTCACGAGGATCATCTCGATGGGCTTGTCCGGCGGTGGCTTCAGCTTGACGTGTGTGGGGAACGCCGCGCCGCCCAACCCAACCACACCCGCGTGCTGCACGGCGTGCAGCAACCCGTCCCGGTCCAGCCCGCGCCAGTCCGGCACCAAACGCGGCCGCGGCAGCTGTGCCGAGTAGGGCTCCACCGCGATATACAGCGCTGGCTTGAACGTGCCGTCCGGGTGCGGGCTCAGGCCCAGTTCGGTGATGGTGCCACTGGCGGACGCGTGAATGGGCGAGGAGACCCACCCGTCGGCCTCGGCAATCAGGTCGCCGCGCTCGACGCGGTCGCTGACTCGCACGATGGGTTTGGCCGGCTTGCCAGTGTGCTGGCTCAGCGGTAGCACGACTTCCTTGGGATACGGCAGCCGCCGGATCTTGAGGTGGGCCGTGAGCTGCTTCAGTTCCGGCGGATGCACTCCATGCCGGAACGTCAACCTATCGAACACCGCTGGGCCCTTCCGCCTTGCCCAATCCCATCCTCCCGTCGTTCCCGTCGCTGCCGTCGATCAGCTAAACCGCTCCGCCCGCTTGACCCACTTACCCAGGTCCTTCTCCTTCGGATTGAGCGGTGTGCCCGGGTGGATGATGGCCACCGGGCATTTCTCGGCTGCCATGACGAGCTCGCGGAACGTACCGGCCTTCGCGTCCTTGATGTACGCCTGTTTCTTCTCGTTGTAGGCGAACATCCGCTTGTTGAGGTTGGTGCACTCGTTGCACGCCGTGCACAGCTCGGACTGGATGTAGGGTTCGAGGCCGATGCCTTCCTCCGCCTCTTCTGCCACTGCTGCCGCCGCTGGTGCGGCAGCGGCAGGAGCGGCAGTCGTGGCAGGGGCGGCAGGGGCCGTGGCGACCGCGGCACCGCCACCGTTGCCACCGCCCAGATCCACCTTCCCCAGCGGCTCCAGGCTCCGCATCTCCTGCACGCGCTTGAGCAGATCGGCGACGCGCTCTTGACCGTTGTCGGTGGCCCGGACCAGGCCTTCCGCCATGCGTCGCGCGATGGCCGCAGGGTACTTGGCCCGCAACTCCGCCACGGTCTGGGCATGCTCGGCCTTCAACTGCTCGGCCTTTTGCTCGAACGCGGTCTCGATCTCGCCGGCCAGGCTGTCGCGCGCGGAGTCGGCCAGCTCGAGGCCCGCCATCTGCCGCAGCTGGTGCCACAGCGCCAACCGGTCCTCGGCCAACTCCACGATCTCACGCGACACCGAGAGCCGGTACAGGTGGCCATCTCTGCTGAGCGCGTGAATGTACGGCGTCTTGCCGACCCGGTCCTCGGGTGACGCCGCCAGGAACTCGTCGAACCGCAGCAGGACGTCGGCATCCACATCGTCCCGCAGCACCTTGAAGTGCTTCTTGAACCGCGCCTCGGTGGCCGCCCAGTCCGCGACGGTCATGGGGAGCGTCAGGGTCTGCTCGTTCCCCCCCTCGTCCTTGTACCGCAGGTCGTACGTCGGCCAGACCTCGTCGAGCATCGGATTGCCGTCGAGGCTCAGCTGGTCGGCCAACGCCGGACCCGCCGACGGGTCGTAGATGATGAGCGGGAATGCCCGAGACTCGAGCGCCAGCTTGGCGGCGGCCAGCGCCGCGTCGTCGCCCAGCCCGTGCTCCGGCGGGCACGGACAGTTCAGGGAGAACACCGCGGGGTAGCGGGACTGCAGCCCGCGGAGCACGCCGCCCAGCAGGTGCGACGGCGCCGCCTGCGACGACTGCACCACGAACACGTTGCGGTGCGCCATCGAGAGGAGCGAGAGCTCCTTGCGCGTCTCCGTCTTGCCGTGCTGCGCCTTGCCCCACGCGGCCATGTCGCTGACCTGGCCGGTGAACCCGCTGGTGCAGGCCTGGCCGCCCGTGTTCGAGTAGACCTGCGTGTCGAGGACGACCACGCGGATCGGCTTCCCGGACGCCAACAGGCGCGAGAGGTTCTGGAACCCGATATCCAGCATGGCGCCGTCACCGCCAACTGCCAGGATCGGCGGACACATGGCGAACTCGTCATCCGTGAACTGGTGCCAGTCGAACCGGCCGAAGAAGTCCGTGTGGAGCTTCGGGTCGTACTCGTCCTTCAGCTCCAGCTCGGCGCGCCGCACCGTCGCGAAGCCGAGGGCCATCTTCCGCATGTGGCCCTCGAACAGGCCGATGGCAATGGACGGCGCGTCCTGGAACAGGTGGTTCACCCAGGGGAACGGGTACGGGTTGTACGGGTAGGTGCTGCCCCAGACGGACGAGCACCCCGTCGCATTCGCGATGCCCGTCATGGCCCGGCCCTTCCCGCTCGGGCCCTCGGTGTACCGCCACTTGAGGTCCTTGAGCTCGTCAATCATGGCGGCGATGCGGTCCACGCGCGCCTGCTTCTCCGGCGCGAGCGGGATGTCTACCGTGCTTGCCGCTCCCTTCGCGACCGTGCCGAGCGTCACGTCGGAGGCGAGCAGGGCACGGGCCTTCGTGTCGAGCTCCGCGGTCAACTCATCGAGCCGGGCCACGTACTGCTTCACGCGCGGCAGCATGGTGGCCTGGATCGCCGCCACCACGAGGTGCAGGACCGTCTTCTCGCCGCAGCCCATGCAGGAGCCGTCACCGCCCACCATCGAGCGATAGTGGCTCTGCTTGAGCAGGAGCGACGACAGCACGCCGATCCCTTCCTCGAGACTCGCGATGTTCACGTACCGATCGTCGGTCTCGGCGAGGAACTGCCAGGTGTGCCAGTTTCGCCGCAGCTTCTCGACGATCTCGTCGGTCTGCTTGACCGTGATGAGCGCGCCGTCGGGGCACGCGGCGACGCAGATGTTGCAGCCCTTGCACGCGTCGGGGTTGATCGTGATGGAGAGCAGGCCGCCCGTCCCCTTCTGCTTGGATTCGGGCAGATCGAAGAAGGGCGTGGTCTTGGCGAGCGGGAACTCCGCCAGGGTCGAGTGCACGGCTGCGAACTCGGCATCCAGCGCCTGACGCCGCTCCGGGTCGATGCCCAGCCGCTCGACCACCGTCTGGTACGCCGTCGCGAGCGTCGCGCCGAAGGTGGTGAACGGCACGGCCTTCAGCGTCTTCCGCGCCTCGGTCGCGAGCGGTTTCAGGATCTGCCGGACCTTGTCGAGGCGCCGGCCGTTCTCGAGCGACCGCACCGCGGCCTCCAGCACCTCCTGGACATCGTTCACCACGCCCGGAATGGCCGAGTCCGGACACTGCACCCAGCACTGACTGCAGCCGGTGCACTTGTCTGCGACGAACTCCGGCACCTCGAACCGGACATGGGTCATGTCGCGGATGGTGCTGGTCGCGGCGGGAATGGCCGAGAGCGCGGCGAACGGATCGGCGATGCCGTCCTCGCCCATCTTGTTGAGCAGGCAGACCTGTTCCCAGAACCGGCCGCCGTGCCCGATGCCCGGCTCCACATTGGTCCCGCCGAGGATCGCCGGCATCTGCGGCACCCCACCCACCTGCTCGTCGCCCTCGAGCGTGAGCTTGGCCGGATCCACCTCGATCAGCTCATCGTAGCCACGCTGAATCACGCGGACGTTGTCCTCGACCACTTTCTGACCTAGATGGCCGAACTTCTTCTCGAGCTGCTTGCGGATGCCCTCGAAGACGGCCTGCTCGGTGAGGTTCTCGGCCTGCGCGAGCGGCGCGGCGCGGAAGAACGCCCCCATGAACGCCGCACCCTGCATCCGGTAGCGCAGTTCGGGATCGCTCGCTTCGTCGCTGGCGATCTTGAACCCGTCGAGCAGGTGGAACTTGTAGTGCCGGTCGGTGATCTGCTTCCGGGCCGACGGCGGGAGGCTGCGCCACACGTCCACCGGCGGACGGTCACCCTGCATGATGAACACGCCGCCGTCCTGGAGACCGGCCAGTGGGTCCGAGTGCTTGAAGACGTTGGGGTCGGGCGAGAGCACCACCGAGACAAACTTCAGCTCGGCGTTCACCTTGATGGGTTCGTGCGCCAGCGTGGCGTAGAACGTCGTGGGCTGACCCTTCTTTTCCGATCCGTACTTGGGGTTGGCCTGGATGTGGAGCCCGCAGAGATCGGCGGCCGTCTGCGCCACGTTCTTGCCCGTGGTGATGGCGCCCCAGCCGCCCACCGAGTGGATCCGGATGGAGACGGCTCCCTTGGGCATCAGGTTCACCGGGGCCGCCGGCTTGAGCGACAGATCGGCCACGGCCGGATACGCCTCCAGCAACTCCTCCTGCCAGATCTGGAGCTTCGGGAACCGCGTATCGCTCCGGATGAAGTCGATGCCCAGGTAGAACTGGCGACGCTTCCCGCCCCCGTCCAGCATGTTGTCGACCGCCGCGATCAGGTCGGCAGGCTGGAGATCGCGGCTGCCGAGTCCGAAGCAGCCCGAGTAGAAGTCGGGCATCTGCTCGATGCTGCACGGCGTGAGTGACGGATACGGCGGCGCGGCCGGACTCCGTCCGTTCTCTAGCGCCTTGTATATCGCGGCGCGGATCTCCCGCAGCAGCGGCAGGTCCACGGCCAGCGGCTGGTCGGTACGCTCGAGCACCGTCACGCCGCGCTTCCCCACCAGGAGCTGCGTGATCAGGTCCGCCGGGAACGGCCGGAACATGGTCACGTTGAGCACGCCAACCTTGAGCTTCCGCGTGGCGCGCAGGTGGTCCACCACGGCCTCGCAGTTGGGGATCACGCTCCCCTGGCCCACGAGCACCCACTCGGCGTCGTCGAGGCGGTATCCCATGGCGCGGCTGTACCAGCGCCCGGTCAGGGCGCCGTACTCCGCCATGGCCCGGTCGGCCAGCTCGGGCAGGTGGTCGAAGTAGAACGGCCGCTGCGCCGCCACGCCCTGCGCGTAGCTGTCCTGGTTCTGCACCGTCCCCAGCATGGCCGGGTAATCGAGGTTGAACACCTCGGGGATCCGTCGGCGGTGCGCGCCGAACACCCAGCGCTGTGCCGCCGTGGGCGACTCGATCACGTCCGCGGGATCACCGAGATACTCCCGGACAAGCTCGGGCTCCGGCATGACCATGGACTCGATCACGTGGCTCGTGAGGAACCCATCCTGCGCCACGATCCCCGGATTGAGCGACAGCTCCGCGATGCGGTGCGCGATGAGGTTCAGGTCGGCCGCTTCCTGCACGTTCTTGGCGAAGACCTGGAAGAACCCGGTGTCGTCCACGGCGTGGTAGTCGTCGTGGCCGGCGTGCACGTTGAGCGCGTGCTTGGTGATGGCGCGAGCGGCGATGTTCAGGACGTACGTGAGTCGCTTGCCGACGGCGGCGTAGAGCGACTCGTGCATGTACACGATGCCCTGGCCGCTCGAGAAGTTGGTGGCGCGGAGGCCGGTCATGCTCATGCCGGCCGTGACCGCGGCGGCGGCGTGCTCGCCCTCGGGCTCGAAGAACAGGAGCGACCGCCCGTTCACGTTGAGCTTCCCGGCCGCCACCGCCACGGCCCAGCCCTCGCCCATCTGCGTGGACGGGGTGATGGGGTACGCGCCGGCGCCTTCGCTCCCCGCGGTTTCCATCTCGACGATGGCACCGCTGCCGTCCGTGGCCGTGCGCAGGCCGGGGTACTTGGGCTTCGCCTGCTCTGTCACACTGGGCTTCGCGTTCCTGATCTTGATCATCGTCCGGCTCCCTCCAACACCTTCTCCAGACGCTCGGGACCGAGCTGCTGAGCGCCATCCACCCAGACGATGGCGCCCGTCGGGCACCGGGTGATGGCGTCCGGCGAGGCCGTCGCGTTCTTGTCGTAGTCGATCACGGCCAGCCCGTGCACGATCTCGATGAGTCCCGGGGCGCCGTCGGCTACGCAGCGGCCGCACGCGTTGCAGGCCACCGCGCAGGCCGTCGTGGCCTCGTCGCCCTCGAGCAGGTTCTTGCACTGCACGATCAGCTTCTGCTCGACCGGCATCAACGTGAACAGGTCCTTGGGACAGGCCTCGACGCAGTCGCCGCAGGCCGTGCACTTCTCCGGAATCACCACCGGGAGGTCGACTTCGTTCATGTAGATCGCGTCGAAGTCGCACACATCCCGGCAGTCGGCGAGCCCCAGGCAGCCCCAGGCGCAGGCCTTGCCGCCGCCGGCGACGGCCGCGGCGGCGCGACACGTCTGGAGCCCCAGGTAGTCGGCGTTGTTGGGCGCCACGTCGCACCCGCCGGCGCACAGCAGGCGGGCGACTCGTGTGGTCGCCGCGCCCACGTCCACTCCCAGATACCCGGCGATGTCCTCCCGCATGTCCGGCGACGCCACCGTGCAGTTGGCCGGCTGGATGGCTCCTTCCACGAGCCGCTCGGCGAACGCCCGGCAGCCCGCCAGCCCGCAGGCGCCGCAGTTGTTTCCCGGGAGCAGGTTGGCCACCGCATCGATGCGCGGATCCTCCCACACGTAGAGCTTCTTCCGCGCGAGGGCGATCACCGACGCAAAGAACGTCCCGACCCCGCCGAGCACGGCGGCGGACACGAGGAAGCTCGACGCGCTCAGCACGTCACGCGCCCGAAAGGTCCGCCTGCTGCAGCAGCCAGGCCGCCAGCTTGTCCACCGGGTCCGCGGGCGTGGCCGGCTGGGGCGCGACCGGCACCGCGAGGTCGGCGGCGGCGGCGCCCTGCAGCGCCTTGAGTTGGTCGAGCTCGTCTTGCTGTTGCGTCGCGGAGAACGGGCCGGCGCGCCGCCGCCCGTCGAGCGTGGGGACCTCCGTGATCGTGAGCCGCGCACCGATCCCGCCGGCGACCCCGGGATCGTGGACGAACCGCGCCCCGCCAGCCGGGAAGATCCCGGCGATGCCGGGGCCATCCCACGCGGCCAGCCGCTGGACTACGGCGACGTCGGCGGTTTGCGCCACGAACGTGCGCGGCGTGATGAGACGCACCAGCGGCGCGGGCGACGTCTCGCCGTGGACCACCAGGACGATCTTGGCGCCGCCGTCGAGGAACTCGGCCAGGCCCGCGGGCCGGAGATCGCTGCCCTCGAGCTCGATCACCACGGGTGGGGCCATCCGGCGCTCCGCTTGGCTCCACTGTCCGAACGGGAACGCCTCGAGCCAGCGGTCATGATCCGCGGGCCGGTAGCGGCCGCTGCGCGCCAGATCCACGACGCGCCCCGCCCCTATGGCGCGGCCCAGGTCCGCGAACAGGCGGCTGACCGCCTCGTAGAGGTTCTCGCCGGGGACGAGCGTCAGGGCGCAGGCGTCATCACCGCGCGCGGCGAGCGACTCCAAGACCGCGAGGGCCCGTGGCATGACCGCCTGCGCCGCCGGCTCGAGGGCGGCCTCCACCGAGAGCACGGCGGCCAGTCGATCGACATCGACGTGCGCCACCCCGACGAGCCCGAGGCTCGCCCCAAGTTGCATGTGGCGGTCGGCAGCGCCCTCGCGGCGCGCATCCCGGTAGACGCGGACCTCGTCCAGTGTCGCCGCCAGGGCAGAGCGATACGCGTCCCGCGGAGCGGCCAGGGCCGCGAGAATGGCCGCGGTGCGTTCGTCAGACGGCATACTTCTCGAACTCCTCGTTCAGCCGGTCGATGCGCTCCTGCGCGGTGTGGATCCGCTGGTGCCGGAGCTCCTCATAGCGCTGGCGCGACTCGTCGCGGAAGAAGATCCCGAGCCGGATGCGATCGAAGGGCTCCGCCAGGTGGCGCCCCATGTCCAGGTCCTTGGGGTCGTGCACCCGTCGGTTCTTGAAGATCTTCTCCAGCTCCGGCGCGTCCACACCATCGGGATGCACGAGCATCTCCACCAGGTTCGGATTGCGCACCGCTTCCTGGAACAGATCGTCGGTGTACTGCGGGCAGCGCTGCAGAATCCGCACGAACGAGAAGCCGCGATGCCGGAAGGCCGCAGCGATGGTCGCGTACACGTGCGCGGGCATCCAGTCAGCCGTCTGCGCCACGAACGAGGCGTTGGAGACGCCCAGCGTGGCCGAGAGGGGGTTGAGGGGCATCAGATGACTCCCCTTGGGCTGCGTGTTGCTCGGATGGCCCTGCGGGGTCGTGGGCGACGTCTGGTTCTTGGTGAGCCCGTAGATGCCGTTGTCGAGCATCAAGGCCACCATGTCCACGTTGTAGCGCACGGCGTGGATCCAGTGTCCCGCGCCGATGGAGCAGCAGTCCCCATCGCCCATCACCGCGAACACGTGGAGGTCCGGCCGCCGCAGCTTCACCCCGGTCGCAATGGGAAGCGCCCGACCGTGAATGCCGTGAAACCCGTACGTCGTCAGATAGTGCGGAAAGCGGCTGGAGCACCCGATGCCCGAGACGAACACCGTGCGCTCAGGGGGCAGCTGCTCGGTCTCGAGCAGCCGCTCAACCGCGGCGAGGATGGCGTGATCCCCGCAGCCGGGACACCAGCGCGGAATGGCACCCGCGTAGTCTTCCATGGTCCAGCTGCGCTCGTCGTCGTCGTGATCGCAGCTCAGGAACGAACACGAGGTCTCCATCACGCGTGCCCCCCGGGCATCATGCTCTCGATGCCCTCCAGAATCCCCTTGGGACGGAGCGGCTGACCCGGCACCCGGGTCCAGCAGTCCACGTCCACCAGCGTGTGGGCCCGGAGCAACCAGGCCAACTGTCCCAGGCGCCGATTCTCCCGGGTGATATACGGGTCACCCAGGCGATCGGAGTAGTTGATCTCGACGGTGGCCACCTTGCGGAACCGGCTGAAGATCTCCTTCAGCCCCGGCTCGAGGGGCGACAGGATGCGCAGGTGCAGCGAGGACACGCGCAGGCCCCGCGCCCGGGCGCGGTCCACCGCTTCCTCGATCGCCCCCTTGGTGGATCCCCATCCCACGACCAGGAGATCTCCTTTCGTGTCCCCGTACACGCCCGGCGGCTTCAGCGTGGTCTGGAACACCGCGAGCTTCCGGCTCCGCATGGCGCAGCCGCGCTCGTGCACGTCGGGGCTGTACCCCACGTGCGAGTACTCGTCGTGCGACAGGCCCGTGAGCGTGTGCATGCCGCCGGGCTGGCCGGGAATGAACCGGCGGGACAGCCCCGACGCCGGATCCCAGTCGTACGGCTTCACGCCCTCGGGGACCGGGCGCAGGTCCGGCGGCGCCGCCTGCCAGCGCGGGTCGAGCTGCGGCCGCGGGAACGGCTGCACGCCGGTCGCCAGGTTCGCGTCGGTGAGCACCATCACGACGCACCGGAACAGCTCGGCGATGCGGCGCGCCGTGACCACCATGTGAAAGCACTCTTCGATCGTGGCGGGCGCCATCACGACCTTGGGCGCGTCGCCGGGTTGCCCGTAGAGGGCCGCGAGCAGGTCCGACTGCTCCACCTTGGTGGGCAGACCCGTGCTCGGACCGCCGCGTTGCACGTCCAGCACCACGAGCGGCACTTCGGTCATCGTCGCGAGCCCGATGAACTCCGTCTTGAGCGCCAACCCCGGGCCGGAGGTCACCGTGAATGCCACCTTGCCGGCGTACGACGCCCCGATCGCAACCCCGGCGGCCGCGATCTCGTCTTCCGCCTGGTGCACGATGCCGCCGAAATCCTCGAAGATCTCGCCGAGGTAGTGCGAGACCGAGGTGGCCGGCGTGATGGGATACATCGCGCACAGGTCCATGCCGGCCGCGACCGCGCCCATCGCCAGGGCCTGGTTCCCGTTCAGCACGATCATCGGCGTGGGCGGCTTCTCGATGGGGACCTCGACCCGAAAGTCGAGATTGGCCTCCGCCCACCGGTAACCGAGCTCCATCAACTCGATGTTCGCGCGTGCCACCGCCTCAGCCTTCTTGCGGAACGACTGCCGGATGGCGTCCCGAATCAACTCGATGTCCCGATCGTAGATCCAGGCCAGCATCCCGAGCACGAACATGTTCTTCCCGCGCCGCGGGTTGTCGGTCACCGTGAGGCACTGCTCCTCCATCGGCACGGGGATGATGCGATAGTCCTGCTTCCCCAGCACCTCCATGGCGGTGGTCCATTCGCGGCGGATGTCGTCGTCATCGTGCGTAGCCCACCTGTTCTCGACGAGCACGATGGCGTCCTCGTGCAGCGCTTCCAGCTCGTGGCGCGCCAGCAGCGCCTGCTCGTTGAAGGCCACAACCAGGTTGGCCGCATCGCCCCAGTTGGTGACCGGCTGGGTACCGATGCGGATCCGGTTGCCGGAGGCCCCCGGCCCCGAGCGGGCCGGGGGCTGAATCTCGGCCGGGATGATCTCCACGGTCCACGCGCCGTTGCCCATCTTGGCGGAGACCTGACCGAAGATCTGCCCGCACTTCTGGGCGCCCTCGCCGGAATCGGAGACGATCTCGACGGTGTGTTCAGGAACCCGGATGACGACCGGGCCGGCGGCGTCCTTCGAGGCCCTGGCCTTCTTCGTCACTACCGGGGAGGAACTGGACATGAGCGGTCCTGCGCAAAGGTCCGTTGTGCACGTCGCGTCGCACGCCCGGTCGCGTCACGCAAATCGCGACCGGGGAGGTCGCCCTCCGCGGCGGCGCACGCTGGCAACCGCCGGCTCCCCATGCGGCGTGGACGCGACTCGCGGTCGCGGGAAAACTACCGTGAATATGGTAGAAGAGGGGCCCGAAGCGGTGTGCCAGTTTTTTATGAAGACACCTTTAAGACATGAAGGCCGGGAACGGCTCCCTCACCCCCCAATTGCCCAAACCCGGCCTTTGCGCAGCACGGCATTGAGGTCGGCCGTGGCAAGTCCCTCGGTGCGAACCTGCGCCAGGGCTTCGCGCTCGTAGGTAGGGGCCGGAGCGCAGTAGATCACACCGAGGGCCTGGGGAAGCTCGGGTGGTTGCATCGCGACCAGCATCTGGGCGAGGGCGTGGTCGGTCTCGTCGTGGACGAGCAGCTCCTCCGGCGAGACCCCGTTTGCGCCCACCGTCACGACCTCGAGCTTGAGCGTGCCGGGCTTGATGCGAATCCCCTTGTCTTTCGCCTTCCGAACACCATCGGCTTGCCGTGCTCGAGGTGGAGCTGCTGGTCGGACGCGAGACTCTTGTCGGTGAAGCTCGCGAACGCGCCGTCGTTGAACACGACGCAGTTCTGGAACACTTCGACGAACGAAGTGCCGCGGTGCTGGTGCGCCCGCTTGAGCGTTTCGACCAGGTGCGGCAGGAGCGTATCCACCGAGCGGGCCACGAAGCGGGCGCCGACGCCAAGCGCGAACGCCCCCGGCGCGATCGGGTTATCCACCGAGCCCATGGGGGTGGAGGGCGAGCGGAAGCCCCGGCGTGACGTGGGCGAGTACTGACCCTTGGTGAGACCGTAGACCTCGTTGTTGAACAGGATCACCTGGAGATCCACGTTACGTCGCAGGACGTGGAGCATGTGGTTGCCACCAATCGAGAGTCCGTCCCCGTCGCCCGTGATGACCCAGACATCCAGGTCCGGATTGGCGAGCTTCACGCCCGTGGCGATGGCGGGCGCGCGCCCGTGAATGGTGTGAAAGCCATAGCTCGAGACGTAGTACGGGAACCGCGCGGCGCAGCCGATGCCAGAGACGAACACCGTGTTTTCGCGGCGGGCCCCGAGGTCGGCGAGCGCCTTCTGCACCGCTTTGAGAATCGCGTAGTCGCCACAGCCCGGACACCAGCGCACCTCCTGGTCGGACGCGAAATCCTTGGGACTCCGTTGGGGCAGTGTGGCCGTCATCGTCTCACGCCTCCAGGCGGGTTCGCACTGCCCGCTCGATGTCGCTCACCTTGAACGGCTTGCCGGTGACCTGGTTGATCCCCTCGGCGGGAATCAGGTACTGCGCGCGCAGCACGTTCACGAGCTGGCCCGTGTTCATCTCCGGCACGAGCACGCGGTCGTAGCGCCGCAGCAGGTCAGCCAGATTGCTGGGGAACGGCCAGAGATAGCGCAGATGGAGGTGCGCCACGTCGTGGCCCTCGGCCCGGAGCAGCCGGACGGCCTGGTGAATGGGGCCGTAGGTAGACCCCCAGCCGACCACCGCGACGGCGCCGTGATCCGGGCCTAGGGAGACGGCCTGGGGCGGGATGTCCGCCGCCACGCGCGCGATCTTCGCCGCCCGGGTGTTGGTCATGGCCTGGTGGTTGTCGGGGTCATAGGAAATGTTGCCCGTCTGCGCGCTGCGCTCCAGCCCGCCGATCCGATGCTCCAGCTCCGGCGTGCCGGGCACGGCCCACGGCCGCGCGAGCGTGGCGTCATCCCGGGCAAACGGCATGAATCCGTCAGGGTCGGTTCGATAGGCGACCGGGAACTCGGCGACGAGGTCCACGTCGGGAATGAGCCACGGCTCGGCGGCATTTGCTAAGAAGCCGTCCGTCAACACGATAACCGGCGTCATGTACTTCGTGGCGAGCCGGACGGCTTCGATACCGACCTCGAAGGAGTCTGATGGAGTAGCGGCTGCAACTACTATCAGTTCCGCATCGGCATTCCGGCCGTAGATCGCCTGGTACAGGTCCGACTGCTCGGTCTTGGTGGGAAGCCCGGTCGAGGGGCCGGCCCGCTGGGCGTTCACGATGATGAGCGGCAGCTCGGTGGCGATCGCGAGCCCGATGGCTTCGCCCTTGAGGGCGATGCCCGGACCGGAACTGGACGTCACGCCTAGCGCGCCGGCGTAGCTGGCCCCGATCGCGGCACAGACGGCCGCGATCTCGTCTTCCGCCTGGAAGGTCACGACACCGTAGTCCTTGAAGCCCGCCATCGTGTGGAGCAGCGGCGAAGCCGGTGTGATGGGATACGATCCGAGCACCAGCCGCGTCAGTCCGGCCTTCTTGATGCCTACGAGAAGACCCCATGCCAGCGCTTCGGTGCCGCTCACCGTGCGATACATGCCCGATGCGAGCTCGGCGGCGGCCACGGAGTACCCCGAGACGTGCGACGGCATCTCGGCGGTCTCGCCGAACGCATGGCCCGCATTCAGCGCCCGGAGGTTGGCGTCCCGGATCGCCTCTTCCTTGGCGAACTTCTTCCCGATCCACTCGACCGTCGCCTTGCGC
Organism: Gemmatimonadota bacterium; assembly: GCA_029862925.1. Lineage (GTDB taxonomy): Bacteria > Gemmatimonadota > Gemmatimonadetes > Gemmatimonadales > GWC2-71-9 > JAOTWJ01. The sequence goes on along the minus strand of JAOTWJ010000008.1, from coordinate 22,220 downwards.
GACCGCCCGTACATCCAGAGCATGAGGCCGAGTGCCCACATGTTGCGGCACCGAAGCGCCTCTTTCTGCGAGAGGCCGAGCCCGTCCACCGCGTCGAGGGTGTGGCGGGTCACGTCGAGCTTGAGCACCTGGAACGGCGCGAGGGTGTCGTCGTCGAGCGGATTCGCGGCGTACCCGGCTTTCTGGAGGTTACGGTCGCTGAACGCGCTCGTATCCACCAGGACCGAGCCGCCCATGCGCAGATCGGGCAGACTGACCTTGAGCGCCGCCGGGTTCATGGCCACGAGCACGTCGAGCTCGTCGCCGACGGACGTGATGTCCTGGGTGCCGAAGTGGATCTGGAACGCCGAAACCCCGTACGTCGTGCCGGCGGGAGCGCGGATCTCGGCGGGGTAGTCCGGGAACGTGGCCAGGTCGCTGCCCGCCAACGCCGTTTCCTGCGTGAACTGGAGCCCCGTGAGCTGCATGCCGTCGCCCGAATCGCCCGCGAAGCGGATGACGACGCTGTCGCGCACCTCGCGCTCGGGGCGGGTGGCGGGGGGGGAACCCATCTGGTACGGCCTTTCGTGCTGGGATAGGAAATATGGGGGAGGCGGGGGCTGAGGGAAGGGGACGCGGGATCCATGCATCCCCGGGCGGGTGGTATGCAAGGGCGGGATCCCGCATGTTAGAGCCAATCCACGCCTCAGGAGTTGCCGCATGTCGGTGAAGAAGTACCTGCTCGGAGTCTCGGTGGACCCGTTCGAGGGCCTGCCCGGCGTCTTCGCGGGCCCGCATCACAAGCACACCGGACACTACCGCTACCTCAGCTCGTACCGCGACGGCCAACGAGGCAAGGCGCGCATCTTCCAGCTGTTGGCGCAGCACGGTCAGCGGGAGAACCCGCGCGAATGGGAACTGCACCACATCGTCGAGGGTCAGCACTTCGCCGACATCGATTTCGGCGGGCGTCTGGAGCGGGCTTACGTCGACGAGCTGCCCTGCGTGCTGATCCACCGAGTTGAGCACCGGGCCTACAACAGCCTCCTGCACATCCGGGAAACCGACATGCTCTACCGCCACACGCTGCCCCGGGAGCTCGGCGAGCGCTCGGCGGCCGCCGCGGCGGCGGCGAAGACCCGCACGGCGCACGCGCAGCTCCGCCGCCGGGTGAGCGACCTCCGGCACCTCTACACGAACGCGTACGCCGACGACCGGGTCCTGCGACGAATCGCCCAGAATGTGATCGACGACGCGTTGACGTTTCTTCGGTGAGCGACCGTCAGCCTCGCCCCAACGTCCGGTCTTTCCATGCCCACCACTTGAGGAGCTTTGGTTGGGGACGCGGGGTGCGGGCGAAGTACACCGCGCACCGGAACGCGTACAGGACGCACGGATCCTGCCGGACGCCGCGCAGCCGGTTCAAGCGGTCATAGAGCCGCTCGGGGGTTCGGCGTGCCAGCATGCGCAGTGAGTGCACGCCGAGCGCGTGGAGGTCACGAGCCAGGCTGGGGCCGATCCCCGGAATTCGTCGCATCTCGTTGTCGTTCGTTCCGTGCATGCGCGCTCCACGCGAGGGGTCCCCCCGACGCTAGGCCCGCAACCGATCGAGCCGTTCCTGGTACTTCGTGCGCCACCCCTCGGTGAGCGCCGTCGCCACCACCGCCCGCTGGAGCAACGCCACGTCGTGCCGCTTCGTCGTCTCCAGAAGGGCCAGGTCCGCGATGGTCGGCGCCGTGGGGTCGCTCCCCGCGCGGCGGATTTCGTCGCCCGCCCGAATCACCCCCTCGTGACGCACGCGCAGGTAGAACCCCAGCCGGCGGCTCCGCAGAAACCGCTTCACCATGTCGGCGCGGCTGAACTTGATCCCCAGTTTGTGACACGGGAGGCGTGGCTGGGAAACCTCGAACTCGGCGGTGCCGATGGCAAAGCGGTCTCCCACCCGGACGGTCGCCTCATCCAGGCCTTCGGTGGTGAGATTCTCCCCGAACATCCCCCATGACAGGTCCAACCGCCCCAACTCGCCACTCCAAGACGGGTAGTGCTCGGATGCATAGGCATAGACCGCCTTGTCGATCCCGCCGTGCACAGCGAGATCGGCCTGGCGGTCGCCCTCCAGGTTGGTGCGGGCGACGGCCACCGGGCCGGCGACCGGCGCCTTGAAGATGCCGGTTTGCACCGCTTCGCCCTTCCACTCAACGAGCCGCGGCTGACCCACATTCACGGACACGAGGCGCATGAGAACCGGTTCTGGTGTTTCGCCACTGACGCAGACGCGACGAGCGCCGGGGACCCCAGAGTAGCACGCGCGGCCCCGAAATGGCAGGGCGCTGGTGGACATGCGGTCGGCGTGGCGTCACATTAGCGCGTCGGCAGCCCCACAGCCCGGCGACCGCACTCTGAGATGACGCGGGGAACCCCGCTATGGCTTGATACTAGTCCGCCCGACACCGCGCTCCCCAGGTACGGAGATTGGGGGCCGGCCTCGGATACCACCGGTGAAGGAGGGTCCGCATGCGTCCGCTGCTCGTGGTACCGCTCACGCTCATGGCCGTCACCCCCCCGTGGCTCGCGGCCCAAGCCCCGCAGGGAGGGCCCAAGGTCCGCATTGCGGTCATGGAAACCGAATGGGATCCCGGCGTGGTCCAAAGCGCCTGGATGAGCGGCGGCAACTCGCCGGACGTGTTCATGCGCGAACGGCAGACCTTTGCGCGCGGCCTCACGGAGATGATGGTGGCCGAGCTCCTCAAGACCGGACGGTTCATCGTCGTGGAGCGCAAGGCCCTCGACGACGTCTTCGCCGAGCAGGACCTGCAGCGGAGCGGGGCGGTAAACCAGGAGACGGCCTCCCAGGCCGGTCGGCTCGTGGGCGCGCAGTTTCTCGTCCGCCCCGAGATCACCGAGTTCTCGTACGGCCAGGCCGGCAGCACCAAGGGTGGCGCGGTCAAGGTGCCCGTGAAGGTCCCTCTGGCCGGGCGCGTGCGGGTGGGCGGAGGCAAGGCCAAGATCACGGCGCTGCTCGTGCTCGACAGCCGCATCATCGAAGTGGAGACCGGCCAGATCACGACTTCGGTGAAGAGTGAGGCCGAAGCCGAACAGAGCATGAACAACTTCGATCTCGGCACCGCGGTCTTCGACTACAACGCGGCCGACTTCGAGAAGACGCCGCTGGGCGCGGCAACCCGCGAGGCCGTGAGCGACGCCGTCGCGCAGATCGTCAAGGAATTGGGCGACACCCCGTGGCAGGGGCGGGTGGTCACGGTGCGCAGCGGTCAGGTCTACGTCAACGCCGGGGAAGACATGGGCCTCCGCGTGGGCGACGTGCTCGAAGTGTTCCGCCCAGGCGAGAAGCTGGTGGATCCCGAGACGGGACTATCACTGGGAGCAACCGAAACTCGGCTCGGGAAGATGCGGATCGCGTCGGTGCAGGAGAAGTTCCTGATCGCTGAGCCGCTGGCGAGCTTTACCGCCCAGCGTAACGACATCGTGCGGTACGTGGGCCAGTGAGGGGACCATCGAGCCCAAGACCAATGGGGGGGGCGGGGACACCTGTCCGCCGCCCCTCCTCGCCCGCCACTTCGACCGGCACGTGACGCGGCGAGGGGGAACAGGGTATCCGGAGTAACCGCGACCGAGGCTCCCGATGCACCGCGCCTACCGCACCCTCCTCGCCACCGCCCTGTTGGCGGCCTGTGCCACGGACGCCACCGCCCCCTCCGACGATCAGCTCCCGTTGCAGCGCGTCGCCGGCGGGGTCCGGATCGTCAACACGACGGACGGGCCGATCGCCTACACGGTGCTGGAGTACGATTACTTCTCGCGCACGCTGGCCAGCTGGGGCCCATGCCCCAACCTCGACGACTGCACGCTGCAGCCGCAGGAAAGTGCGGTGGTACCCGAAGCGGAAATCGGAGGGTACGTCCCTGGCGCCGCGGCGGCGGTCGTGCTGTGGTGGACGGTGGTCCCCGACGGCGCGGGCGGGAAGCAGGTGGTCGAGCCCCGATCGGCATTGGTCCCGCTGGCCGCCGGGGCGTCGGCCGTCACGGCGACCGTCCGCTTCGTCGACGTCGAGGGCGGGTGCTGGGCACTCGACACCGACTCCGTGCGCTACGAACCGCTCGGCCTGCCCGCGGAGTTCCGCGTGGATGGGAGCGCAGTGCAGGCCGTGATCGAGTCCGCGACGGACGTCGGGACGATCTGCATGGTCGGCCGGCTCGTGAGGATCCTCGCCATCGCGCCGCGATAGCGGATCCCGGCCTCGCCCAGATCCCTGAAACCCTAGCGTCCGCCCCCGCGTATAGCTTATCTCCAGCGGGGAGCGCAGCCGGCCGCTCCCCGACGCCGACGTCCCGCGACCCCAGTTGAGGCATGAGAGTCCCTGACCCGTCCTGGCTTGCCGCCGCCTTGCTCGCAACGCTCGGTGCGACCGCCTGCGCCGGCGGCTCCCGAACCGGCGTAGCGACTGCCCCGCCGCCAGCGGTCGGATCGGTCGCCGAGCTGGAGACGATCGCCAAGGCCCGGCGGGACAGCGCCCGTTTGCGCTACACCGAGGCCGACGTCCGCTTCATGACGGGCATGATCGGCCATCACGCGCAGGCCCTCGTCATGGCGGGGCTCGCTCCCACCCATGGGGCCAGCGCGTCGGTACAGACCCTGGCAGCGCGGATCATCAACGCCCAGCAGGACGAGATCGCCACCATGCAGCACTGGCTCGGGGACCGCAGGGAGCCCGTCCCCGAGGTGCGTATCCAGGGCACGGCCGTGATGGTGCAGGGCGCCGAGCACGCCCCGCACATGCCCGGGATGCTCTCCGACGAGCAGATGCGGCAGCTCGACGAGGCGCGGGGGCCGGCGTTCGACCGGCTCTTTCTCACGTTCATGATCCAGCACCACCGCGGCGCCGTGGTTATGGTGTATGGCCTGTTCGCCACCGACGGCGCCGCGCAGGACGCGGCGGTCTTCAAGCTGGCCTCCGACATCCAGGTGGATCAAATCACGGAAATCGACCGGATGGAGCGCATGCTTGCCGCTTTGGCCGAGGGCCGGGCCCCATGATCAACCGGGCCACGCCCGTCGATCATTCCCTCTTCGCCCTTACACAGGAACCCGTTATGGCTCTGGTATCCCCGTCTTCGATCCGGCCGGCCGGACGCGTGACCGCGCAGCTCGGGACGCTTGCGCTGATGTCGGGACTGCTTGGCGCAGCCGCGTGCGCGCCGTCGACCTCCACGTCCGGGATGGGCGCCCCGGTGCCCGCGGCGAGCGCGACGGTGGCGGCCGCCGATCCGCGGGTCGGACTCCGGGCGGGATTACTGGACGCCGAGGAGGCCGTCTGGAATCTCCGCGTCCTTTCGACGACCCCACCCCCGAGGGAGTTCCTCGGCGCCATGAATTCCGATCTCGCCTTCACCGGCACCTACGCCATCCAGGGCAACTTCAACGGCATTCAGGTGTGGGACATCTCGGACCCCAGCCAGCCCGGCCTCGTCGTCGGTCATGTCTGCCCCGCGTCACAGAGCGACGTGTCAGTCTACAAGCACTTGTTGTTCGTCTCGGGTGAGGGACTCGAAGGCCGCCTCGACTGCGGCACGGAGGGCGTGCAGGAAGCCGTGAGCCATCATCGGCTGCGCGGGATCCGCATCTTCGACATCGGCGACATCCGGAATCCCAAGTACATCGGCAACGTGCAGACGTGCCGCGGCTCCCATACGCATTCCGTGCTCGTGGATCCGAAGGACGCGGACCACGTGTACGTCTACATCTCCGGCTCGGCCCCGGTGCGCCCCGAGGAGGAGCTGCCCGGCTGCTCCGGCGCGCCGCCGGACGAGGACCCGAACTCCGCGCTGTTCCGGATCGAGGTCATCAAGGTGCCGCTCGCCCATCCAGAGCAAGCGGCGATCGTGAGTTCGCCGCGGATCTTCCACGACCTCGTCGCCCCCCCCACGCACGGCGCAGCGCCAGAAGACCGCGCCGCGATCGAGCGGGCGAAGGCCCGGGGCGCCTTTGTCGTGGAGGTGGAAGGCCAGGAGTTCGTGCTGCCGGAACGCATGACGGAGGAGATGCTCGACGGGGTCGTGAAGGCCCGCGGCGGGACCGGCGCGCCGACGGCCGCGGACAGCGCGTCGTTGCGGCAGGCGTTGCCCGACATGGTCGCGCGGATGGTCGGCAGTCGTCCCGGCCCGGCCGAGGGCCCGCGCCCCGGTCCTACGCAGTGCCATGACATCACGCTCTATCCGGCGATCGGCCTGGCGGGCGGCGCCTGTGGGGGCTACGGGCTTCTGCTCGACATCAGCGATCCCGTGAACCCGACGCGCCTCGCGGCGGTGAGTGACTCGAACTTCTCCTACTGGCACTCGGCGACCTTCAACAACGACGGCAGCAAGATCCTGTTCACCGACGAATGGGGCGGCGGCGGCCAGCCGAAATGCCGCGCCACTGACCCGAAAGAATGGGGTGCAAACGCAATCTTCACCGTCGCAGGCCGGCAGATGCATTTCAAGAGCTACTATAAGCTGCCCGTGCCGCAGACGCCCGAGGAGAACTGCGTGGCGCACAACGGGTCGCTGATTCCCATTCCGGGCCGGGACGTGATGGTGCAGGGGTGGTATCAGGGCGGGATTTCGATATTCGACTGGACCGACCCCGCGAATCCCATCGAAATCGCGTTTCACGACCGCGGCCCCGTGGACGCCTCGCGAATGGAAATGGCCGGGAGCTGGTCGGTGTACTGGTACAACGGGGTGCTCGTAAGCTCCGAGATCGCGCGTGGGCTCGACATCTTCGAGTTGATCCCGAGCGTCTTCCTGTCGCAGAACGAGATCGATGCGGCGAAGACGGTGCGCCTCGACTACCTCAACGCGCAGGGCCAGCCCAGGTTCGTCTGGCCGCCGAGCTTCGCGCTCGCGCGCGCGTACGCGGATCAGCTCGAGCGGTCGAACGGGCTCCCCGGTCGGATCGTGGCTGTGCGGCAGGAGCTGACCCGGGCCGAGCGGGCGGCGGGCACGGCGCGGCGCGAGGGGCTGCTGCAGCTGGCGACACAGCTCGACGGCGACGCGAGCCGATCGTCCGACGCGGCCAAGGTGCGGATGCTGGCGGGAGCCGTGCGGGAGCTGGCAGCCACGACGCGCTGAGCCTGCCGGACTCGAGGGTCAGAGGCGGTGACGACGGCGGTCGGCGCCGCGTCCGTCCGTTCCCCGGCAATCGCCGAAGCTTCAACGCCCACGGCACCAGTCGCTTGCCGGCGCCCCATCGGTCCGTCAGCTTTACTCGTCGTTCGCCCGGCCTGTGGAGGCCCGCCGATGAACCTCCGATTCGCGTGCGCCTCGCGTTCAGCCCTCGCGCTGCTGGTCGTCTGCGTCGCAGCCGCCGGCCCACAGGGTCTCCGGGCGCAGGTTCCCTGGCCCACGGACGGGTGGGCGGTGGCCTCCCCCGAATCGCAAGGTCTCAACCGGTCTCCGCTGAGCGCGCTGGATCGGGAGATCCGCGCCGGCACCTATGGGCACATCGACCGGCTCGTGATCGTCCGCAACGGCTACCGCGTCGTGAGCGAGCGGTACGCCCGGGACTACGGCACCGTGAGTCGCGGCGCGCGGGACCCCCTCGGCTGCGGGAGCGACGCGTGCATGGCCGCCGCAGAGGTGCACGAGTTCAACTACTATCATCCCGACTTCCACCCGTACTACCGCGGCCGTGACGTCCACACCCTCCAGTCCGTGACGAAATCGGTCACCTCGGCGTTGATCGGCATCGCGATCCGGCGTGGCGAGATCACCGGCACCAGCGCCTCCCTTCTGTCGTTTTTCGGTGACTACGATCTGTCGCACGTGGATCCGCGGTTGCGCCGCGCGACCCTGGACGATCTCCTCACGATGCGCACCGGTCTCGAGTGGCACGAGACCGACCGGCCGCTCGATTCCACGAACACCACGTTGCAGCTCGAATTGAGTCCGGACTGGATCCAGTTCACGCTCACGCAGCCAATGGACGCCGACCCCGGCACGAAGTGGGCCTATAACAGCGGCGGCAGCCACCTGATGTCGGGGATCATCCACCGGGCAACCGGTCAGACGGTCGACCGATACGCCGAGACACATCTCTTCGGACCGCTGGGGATTCGCGACTACCACTGGAAGCGCACACCGACGGGGCTGCCGGATACGGAAGGCGGCTTGTATCTCGAGGCGGAACAGCTGGCCAAGATCGGCTATCTGTACCTTCGAGACGGGGTCTGGAATGGCCGACGGATTCTGCCGGAGGGCTGGGTGCAGGCGTCTACCGCCCGACGTGTGGATCGCGTGGGAATCCGCAACTGGGGCTACGGCTACCAGTGGTGGCGTCTCGATCGCGACGGTGAGGAGGTGTGGGCCGGCCTCGGATTCGGCGGCCAGTACCTCCTCATCCTTCCCGAAGATCAGGTCGTGGCCGTGCTGAACAGCTGGAACGTCTTCGGCGGGCGGTACCCGTCCGTGCTCGACGCCGTGCTCGACGCGGTGCTGACGGCGCTCTCGACCGGGCGGTAGCCGGACGGCGCTCCGCGACGGTAGGTTGCGGCGTGCCTCAGTGAGGAGGGATTGCCATGCCATTCTCGATGACGCAGATCGCTTTTCTCGCCGGCGCGCTCACGCTTGCCAGCCTGGCCACCCCGGCAGTTGGACAAACGAGCAGCGCCGATGCGACCGCGGTCGTGCGGGGATACGTGCAGGCGGTGGTGGACGGCGACTGGGATGCCGCCGTCGCGCATTTTGCCGCCGACGCCGTTCGCCTCCCGATGAACGCGCCGGCGGTGCGGGGCCACGCCGCAATTCGTCAGAGCCTTGGCGCCGTGGACAGCGTGCCGGACTGGACGATCCGCTCGATCGAGGTCGAGACGGGTCCGGTTCTGGCGTACGCCCGCTTCCAGTTCACAATGACGATCTTCCTGAGGGGCTCGCCCCAGCCGTTCACGTACGCCGGCAAACAGCTGAGCGTCCTGAAACGGCAGCCGGACGGTCGCTGGTTGATTCTGACGGACATGTGGAACACCGATTCGTTCGGGCCGTGACACCAGCGCGATTGTCTCGCCTGCTGGTCGGGGCGGTGACGCTTGCCGGCGCCGCGTGCGCTGACGGCGCGCTGCAGTTGAACGCCCTGCTCGGCGTGTACGCGCTCGAAACCGCGGCCGGGCAGCCCCTGCCGGCCGTGGTGCTCGACACGATCATCCCCGACCCGGCTCGTGACCTGCAGGTCAAGGTCGTGGTGACCGCCGGATCGCTCGACGTGAAGCCGGACGGAACGTACGAGCACCGCGTCGAGCGCCAGCTCCTCGTGTTTGACACCCCGGAGCCGATCACCGCGTGGGTGGATGGCGGAGCGTTTGCGACGACCGACGGAGGCCTCCGGTTCGTTTCGAATCTCATCCAGAACATGTCATTTACCGCCGTGGCGGCCAACGGAACCCTGGTCATCGAGCAGGACCTGTCGGAGGAAGGACAGACCGCCGTCTATGTCTACCGCAAGTAGAAGCCGCGCCCTCCGTTTGTGCAGCCTGTTGGCTGTCACGCTCGCCGGCACGCTCCGCGCGCAGGCCCCGCCGACCAGCACGACACCGGCCCCAGCGACCGCGGAGGACGCCGTACACCGGCTGTACGAGTTGGTGACGTTCACCACTGCCGCCACTCCGGATTGGGATGCCGTCCGTGCGCTGTTTCTCCCCGAGGCCGTGATCGTCTTGCGCACGGGGCGGACCACGAGCACGGTGTTCACGGTTGAGAGCTTCGTCGCGGACTTCGTGACGTTCGCACAACGCGAGGACGTTCGTGGAGCCGGCTTCGTCGAACGCATTGTCCGGCTGCGCCCGCTCGTCTTCCGGGACGTGGCGCAGGTGCTCGTCCTGTACGAAGCACACATCCCCGGGTCATCGAGGCCGCCGCAGCAGGGCGTGGACAGCTTCTCGCTGGTGCGACGTGATGGCCGCTGGCAGATTGCGGCGATCGTCAACGACCTGCCCAGCCCCGAGCACCCGGTCCCGGCGGAGCTGCGCCAGTGACCGGGGCGGTCGTTCTCCTCGGGGGGGTCCTGCAGGAGGTGACTACGCGTGCCCTCTGGCTGGCGGCGATCGGTGTCGCCTGTGTCAATCTCCCCTTCGGGTTCTGGCGGGCGGGGACGCGGCGGTTCACGCTTCCGTGGTTCCTGGCCGTGCACGCACCCGTCCCCCTCGTTGTCGGGATACGGTTGGCCACGGGCGTGGCGTGGCGGTTGACTACCGTCCCGATCCTGGTCGCCGCGTTCTTCACCGGACAGTTCTGTGGCGGGCGAATCCGCGTCTGGCGCGGGCGGGGCCTTCCACCGTCTCCCTAGCCACCAGATGACCTTCAAGCTCTTCGCCTGGATCGGTGCCGCGCTCGGCGGAGCGCTCGGCTGGTGGGCCGGCGCGCACGTCGGCGTCATGACCGCATTCCTACTGAGCGTCGTCGGCACCGGCGTGGGCGTCTATGCTGGACGGCGGATCGCCGCGCGCGTCATGCCCTGAGCGCGCATCCGGCACAATTCGGCTCGGCCGCGGTACGATTACCCACCCATCATCCCGTTCATCGAGGCCTCGATTCAATGCGAAACATCCAGTTCGCCCTCCCGGTCGTTCTGCTCCTCGCGTGCGGCACGACTTCGGTCGCTGCGGCGCAAAGCCCCGTGTCGGCCGAGCGCGCCCGTCCTCTCCCCTATCCGATCGATCTGCCCCGCGGATTCCAGCAGGCGATCGCCAACGGCACGCGGAGCACGACCGGCGTTCCGGGACCCACGTACTGGCAGAACTGGAGTCGCTACACGATCCGCGCGCGGCTCGATGTCGCGAACAAGCGAATCGACGGCACCGCGCGCATCGTCTACCTGAATCGCTCGCCGAAGCCGCTGCCCGTGCTGGCCCTTCAGATCATACAGAACGTCCACGCCGAGGGCGTCGTCCGGAACCGTCCTGCGGAGGTCACGGGCGGCATGGAGATCACGCGCGTCGTGGCGCAGGACCGGGAGCTGCGCGCCGGTCGGGGTGGGGACTATGTGGTGCTGGGAACCGCACTGCAGCTGCGGTTGCCGCGCCCGCTCGCCGCCGGGGACTCGACGGTGCTGGAGCTCGACTTCGGCTACCGGATTCCTCAGGAAGGGGCCGGCGGGCGGATGGGTTGGAGCCGTGACAACCTCTTTTACCTCGCGTACTGGTATCCGCAGATGGCCGTGTTCGACGACGTCGGCGGCTGGCAGACCGACGCGTTCCTCGGCAATGCCGAGTTCTACATGGGCTACGGCGACTACGACGTGACCCTCGAGGTGCCCGAGGGGTGGCTCGTACTGGGCACGGGCCGGCTCACGAATGCGCAAGCCGTTCTACCGGTACCGATCATGGCCCGGCTCGCGGCCGCCCAGACGAGCGACACCGTCGTGCACGTGCTGACCGCGGCGGACTTCGGGCCGGGCACGGCCACCCGGCGTGCCGAGTCGGGTGCGCTCGCGTGGCGGTTCGCGGCCGACTCGGTGCGGGACGTGGCGTACAGCATCACGCGCCAGTCGCTGTGGGACGCGGCGCGGACCCCGGTGGGAGACCGCGATGGCGACGGTGGAGTCGATTACACGCTGGTCAGCGCCGTCTACCGCGAGACGGCGCCTGTCTGGGCGAGCGCGTGGCGCTACGCCCAGCACTCGATCGCTTTCCTGTCGCGCTGGACGGGGTATCCCTATCCGTGGCCGCACATGACCGCGGTGGAGGGCGAGGACATCATCGGCGGCGGGATGGAGTATCCGATGATGACGCTGATCGGCGGGGCATCGAACGACCGCGGGCTTTACGGCGTCACGGCGCACGAGCTGGCCCACATGTGGGTGCCGATGATCGTGGGGAACGACGAGCGGCGCCACGCCTGGATGGACGAGGGCACGACGTCGTTCAACGGCGGGGCGGCGAGCAACGACTTCTATGGCGGGCGCTCCGAGCTGGGCAATTACCAGGGGTATCTCCAGATCACGCGCGCCGACATGGAAGGCCCAATCATGACGTGGTCGGACTATCACACGAACGGCTGGGCGTACGGGACGGCCTCGTACGCCAAGCCGGCCACGCTGCTCTGGACGCTGCGCGGGCTGCTGGGCCCGGAGACGTTCGCCAAGGCATACCACACGTATATCCGGCGCTGGGCGTTCAAACACCCGCAGCCGTGGGACCTGTTCAACACCTTCAGCGATGTGAGCGGTCAGAACCTCGAGTGGTTCTGGCGGTCGTGGTACTACGAGACCTGGACGCTGGACCAGGCTGTGCAGTCGGTGCGGAGCGGGCGGAATGGTACGACGGTCGTCGTGGAAGACCGCGGGCGGGTGCCGATGCCGGCTCGGCTCACGCTCACGCTCGCCGATGGCGCCACCGCACGCGCGGAGATTCCCGTCGACCGGTGGCTCACGGGTGCCCGTCGCGGCGAGATCACCGTTCGCACGCCGTCACCCGTGGTGAAGGTGGAAATCGACGCCGAGCAGGTCTTCCCGGATGCCGATCGGGGCAATAACGTCTGGACGGCGCCGCCGACCGCCGACCGGGCCCGCCCCCGGCAGTAGAACGGCGACGTGGCGGCCGGACTTTCGGGAGGAGTCCATGATCCGCACCCCCTTTCTCACGGCCCTGCTGGCCGCCGTGGCGGCGTGCCCCCTTGGGGCGCAGGTCCACGATCATCGACCGCAGAACGCGCCCGCCCCGGGCACGGCGGTCCCGCTCTACGACAACCTCGGGAGCTACCACTACCCCGTCACGACGGCGGTTCCGCTTGCCCAACGGTACTTCGACCAAGGCATCCGTCTGACGTGGGCCTTCAATCACGCGGAGGCCATCCGCGCGTTCGCCGAGGGTGAGCGGCTCGACTCGACGTGCGCGATGTGCGCCTGGGGCAGTGCGTTTGCCGCGGGCCCGAACATCAACGCGCCGATGGACTCGGCGAGCGGTGTGCGGGCCTACGAGGCTGTCCGGCGCGCTCTGGCGCGGGCGGCGCGGGTGACGCCGAGCGAGCGCGCCCTCATCACCGCGCTGGCCGAACGGTACGGCCCGGATCCCCTCGCGACCCGCGCCAGCCGCGATTCCGCCTATGCCGCCGCCATGGCGCAGGCGGCCGGTCGCTACCCCGACGACGTCGAGGCCCAGGTGCTCCATGCAGACGCGCTGATGAACTTGCGTCCGTGGGCCTACTGGCAGCCCGACGGCGCGCCCGCCCCGGGCACCACCGTGCTGCTCGAACGGCTCGAACGCGCGCGCGCATTGAACGCCGACCATCCCGGTGCGTGTCACCTCTACATTCACGCCGTCGAGGCGCGCGACCCCTCGCGTGCGGTGGCGTGTGCCGAGCGGCTGGCGACGCTCATGCCCGGCGCGGGACATCTCGTACACATGCCGGGACACATCTACATCCGCGTGGGGCGCTACGCGGATGCGATCGACGCCAACAAGCACGCCGTCCATGCGGACGAGTCGTACCTCGAGGGGCCGATGGTGAGCCGCCAGGGACTCTATCCGCAGGGCTACTACCCGCACAACTACCATTTCATGAGCTTCGCGGCGTCCATGGCGGGCGCGAGCCAGACCGCCATCGACGCGGCGCGACGGACCGCCGAACGCCTCGGTCCCGACGTGATCCGCCAGATCCCGTGGCTCGAGGCGGTCACGCCCATCGTGCCCTGGACGCTGGTCACCTTCGGGCACTGGGACGACGTGCTCCGCGAGCCGATGCCTCCCGCAGACCTGCAGTTCGCCACCGGCATGGCGTATTACGCCCGCGGCGTGGCCCTCGCCGCCCTTGGCCGCCGCGACGACGCGCAAACGGCGCTCGACTCGGTGCGCGGGATCGCGGAGCGCTTCCCGGAAAACGACAACCGGACCGCCCTGCGCATCGCCGCCCACGCGCTCGCGGGAGAGCTCGCGCTGCGCGGCAGCCTGCCTGCCGCTGCCGTCCGCGAGTTCCAGACGGCGGTCGCGCTCGAGGACGGGCTCACCTACAACGAGCCGCCGACGTGGTACTACCCGATGCGTCATTCGCTCGGGAAGGCGCTGCTGGCGGCCGGTCAGCCGGCGGACGCCGAGCGGGTCTACCGGGAGGATCTCGAACGGTTCCCCGAGAACGGGTGGTCGCTGTTCGGGCTCGTGCGGGCACTCAAAGCCCAGGGACGCACGGCCGAGGCACGACGCGTCGCGCAGCGCCGGGCTGCCGCGTGGAGCCGCGCCGATGTCGACTTGAGCGCGTCGCGGTTCTGACGGCTGCGGCAGGTAACCCCGACGGCGACGCTCCCGAATCTGCTTGACCGGTGGCGTCCCGTCGGTCCTCTTTGGGTCCTCGTAAGGCGCTATCCCCGACTCGTCTCCGCATGGTATGCGCGCCGCGCACCCAGGAGGCCCGCATGCAGGCCGCCCTCGATCACCGCACCCTCTACCGGCTTCCCTGGAGCCTCCCCGACAACGCGATCGCGTGGCTCGAGCCCACCATGAAGTGCAACCTCGCGTGCGAGGGTTGCTACCGGGCCAACGTGGACGTCCACAAGTCGTTGGCGGAGGTGGCAGCCGATCTCGATGTCTTCGCGCGTGACCGCCGCGCGGACGGCATCTCGATTGCCGGTGGCGATCCGCTGACGCACCCGCAGATCCTCGATATCGTGCGCCTGGTGACCCGCCGTGGGTGGAAACCCATTCTCAACACCAACGGGTTGGCCCTCACGGACGAGTTGCTGCGGGAGCTCAAGCGGGTCGGCCTCGCGGGCCTCACGTTTCACATCGACAGCAAGCAGGGCCGCCCCAAGTGGAAGGGGAAGACCGAGCAGGAGCTAAACGCCCTGCGGCTGGAGTACGCCGAGCGGGTGGCACGGGTGGGCGGGATCGCGTGCGCTTTCAACTCTACGGTGTTCGAAGACACGCTCGAGGCGGTGCCCGACCTGGTCGCGTGGGCCCATGCGCACATCGACATCGTCCACGTGATGGTGTTCATCTGCTTCCGAGCCGCGGTGCTCGAAGGCGGGTTCGACTACTACGCCGGCGGGCAGCGGGTGGACATGGGCCCGCTGGCCTACGGCGAGCCGATTCCCGAGCAGCGCACCGATATCTCGGCGCCGGAGGTCGTGGCGAAGATCCGCGAGCGGTTTCCCGACTTCGAGCCGTGCGCGTATCTGAACGGCACGGAGAAGCCGGACTCTTTCAAATGGCTCCTGACGGCCAGACTGGGAACACGAAATCGGATCTACGGCTACGTTGGTCCGAAATTGATCGAACTGGCGCAGACGGCCCACCACCTGACGACGGGGCGCTACCTGGCGTATGCGGCCCCGCGTGTGCTGCGCAGCGGCCGGTCACTCCTGTGGCTGTGGCCGTTGGATCGGGGGGTGCGCCGCGCCGCCGGCCGGGCGTTGCGGGACCCGCGCATCGCCGTCCGCCGCCTTCACTTGCAGTCCATCATGGTCATCCAGCCAATCGACGTCCTGCCGGACGGTCGCCAGAACATGTGCGACGGCTGCCCGGACATGACGGTCTGGAACGGTCGCCTGGCGTGGTCCTGCCGGCTCGAGGAGTGTCTCCACTTCGGCCAGTTCGTGCGGACGGTGCCGAGGGAGCGGACACTGCCTCTGGCCACGGAGGTCTCGTCATGAAACCCGCCGTGCTGGTCACCGGGCTCTTCCTGCTGCTGGTCTCCGCCGGTCACGTCCTGCGACTGCTGATGCGGGTCGACGTGATCGTCGCTGACATTCCCATCCCGATGTGGCCGAGCGTCGTCGCCATCATCGTGCCCGCCGGGCTCGCCGTCTGGCTCTGGCGCGAGCAGCGCCCGCCCAGCACGCGCTGAGTCGCCTTTCCGGACCCGTTGGCGGTCCCCATCTTTTCCGAGATGAGTGACGGCGCGATCGCCGGGGGCGATTCCGACAGGGGCAAGACGTTCGCCAAGCTGGCGACTCGCCCCGATGGCGTGCGGACCGGCGAGCACGTCGCGAGCCACCTGCTCCGGCAGGCCATCCGCCGACTGCAAGTCGTCAGCGTCGCGCTGGTGGCAGCCGTTCTGGGCACGTGGCTTCCCGTCTTGCTGGTTCAGGGCACCCTCGTTGCGGAACTCCGTTCACCGGATCAATGGGGACCGCCGGTCGGGGCCGTGGCGGCCTCGCTCGCCCTCTTCGCCATCGCGCGCAGCGGACGGTTCCGGCCCAGCGTCGTGGTGCGGGTGGGGCTGGCCTACCAGGTGGTCGTGAGCTTCGCGATTGCGCTCAGCGCCTACATCGGTGCCTTCGAGGGCATGACGGCGAGCGACTTCACGGTCGACCGCATCGGGATGACCTACGTCGCGCCGTGGATGGTGTTCTTCACGGTGCTCGTCCCCACCAGGCCGCGCGAAGCGTTCGTCGCCCTCACGGCATCCGCCGCGGCCGTCCCTCTCACCTATCTCACGCTCGTGCGCGCCGGGGCGGCGCCATCGCTCGACCCCGGGACGTTCACCATCGTGCTCGTACTGCCGTACCTCGTCTCACTGGTGCTGTCGTATCTGGCGGCGCGCATCGTGCACCGCCTGGGCGTGGAGGTCCGGCGCGCGCACGAGCTGGGGAGCTACCGGTTGGACGGACTGCTGGGACGCGGTGGGATGGGCGAGGTCTGGCGCGCGTCGCACCACACCCTCGCGCGGCCCGCTGCGATCAAGCTGGTGCGCCGCGACGCGCTTGGAGCGGATCCGGCGGCGGCGGACCTCGCGGCGGCACGGTTCGAGCGCGAAGCCCAGGCGATCGCGAGCCTGCAGTCCCCGCACACCATCGAGCTGTATGATTTCGGCACTACGGCCGACGGCACCCTGTACTACGTCATGGAACTGCTCGACGGCATCGACCTCGAGGAGCTCGTCCGTCGGTTCGGCCCGATGCCGCCGGAGCGGGTCGTGCACGTGTTGCGCCAGGCATGCGAGTCACTGGAAGAAGCGCACGCACGGGGTGTGATCCACCGCGACATCAAGCCGGCGAACATCTACCTCTGTCGGCGCGCGCTCGAGCACGATGTCGTGAAGGTGCTCGATTTTGGGCTCGTGCGACACCTGGCACGGCCCGATGGCGCCGAGGGTCGACTGACGCGCGCCGAGGTCGTCGCCGGGACACCGGCGTACCTGGCTCCCGAGCTCGCGCTGGGTGTCGATGACGTTGACGGGCGGGCCGACCTCTACGCGCTGGGTTGCGTCGGGTTCTGGTTGCTCACCGGACGGCCGGTGTTCGAGGCGCCCACGGCCCCGGCGCTGATCGTCGCCCACGCGCGCGAGCAGCCGCCTCGTCCCAGCACATATACGGAACTCGCTGTCCCGCCGGAGCTCGACCAGATCGTGCTGGACTGCCTGGCCAAGGACCCGAGCGACCGGCCACAGACGGCCGCACGCCTCGCCGCTCGACTGGATGCGGTACCGGTCGAGCATCCCTGGACGCAGGAACGCGCCGTGGCCTGGTGGACGGCCCATCGGTCTCAGGAGGGACAGCCGATCAGCCGGTGACTACGGGGCCGTCCGGTCGTCAGGAGGTGCCGACGTCTCCCATCCCCGCCCGCTCTTCCTCTTCGAGCTCGCGGATCAGACAGTTCACGGTCTGCTGGACGAGCGATGCGAGCTCGACACCCTGGCGCCGCGCCTCGCCCTCGTATGCGTGGAACATCTCGTCGCTCAGCTCGGCCCAGACGTGCACCTTGTGCATGGGTCCCCCTCGCTCCCGCTAGCCCACGGGCACGGCTTTGTGCCCGTAGCAGAGGATGCCGCTCCTGCCTTCCTTGCGGATCCGCCGGAATTCCAGCGCCACCTCCATGCCCGGGCGCACCGCATCGGGCTCGCAGTCGGCCACCTGAACCATGAGCCGCGCGCCTTCGGGAGTCTCGACCAGTGCCATGGGGTACGGCGCTTCCATCTGAAACTCGGTGGGGGACACGTGGATCACGGTCGACGTCACGACCCGCCCGCGGCGCGAGAGCGTCACCGGCTCCATACCCTCCCGCCGGCATCCTGGACAGATGCGCCGCGACGGGAACACGACCCTGCCGCATCCCGTGCAGCGGCCAGCTTCCAGTCGGTACCGGGCCGGGATCTCACGCCAGTATCTGGGACTCGGCATGGCTCACACCCTTTCGAAGATGTGGACGACGGCGCTGGCCCCGGAGCCACCCATGTTCTGCGCCAGGCCGACGGCGGCATCCGGCACCTGGCGCTCACCGGCCTCGCCCCGCAGCTGCTCGAAGATCTCGATCACCTGCGCGATGCCCGTGGCACCGACCGGATGGCCCTTGGCCTTGAGGCCGCCGCTGGTGTTCACGGGAATGCGACCCCCCAGTGTGGTTTCGCCGGCACGCGTCGCCTCGCCGGCCCGGCCGCGCTCGGTGAAGCACAGCGCCTCGAGCACGCACAGCTCCGCGATCGTGAAGCAGTCGTGGACCTCGGCGACGTCGATGTCCGCCGGCCCGAGCCCGGCCATCGTGTACGCACGTCCTCCCGCGACGCTGACGGCGTCCAGAAACGCCGGATCGCGACGGTCGGCGAGCGCCATCGCCGACGTCGCCATGCCACTCGCCCGGATCTTCACGGGCCGATCCGTGAACTCCTTCGCGCGACCAAGCGGACAGAGCAGCACGGCCGCGGCGCCGTCGCTCACCGGCGAGCAGTGCAGCAGACGCAGCGGGTCCGCCACGAGCGCCGACGACATCACCTGGTCGACGGTCACCTCCTGGCGGAATTGCGCCTTGGGATTGTGGGCACCGTGCCGGTGGTTCTTGACCGACACCACGGCCAGGTCTTCGAGCGTCGTACCGTGGGTCTCCATATGGGCCCGCGCAATCAGCGCGTAGAGACCGGGGAACGTGACGCCGTGATACACCTCGCTCTCCTGGTCCGCGGCGCTGGCCAGCACGCTCGTCACGTCGGCGCCGTCGTTCATCTTCTCCACGCCGGCGGCGAGGACGAGGTCGCTCATGCCGCTCGCGACCTCCAGAAACGCCGCGCGCAGCGCCGCCCCGCCCGAGGCGCAGGCGGACTCGACCCGCGTCGCCGGCACGCCGGCCATGCCGAGCTGGTCGGCCATGAGCGGACCGAGATGCTCCTGCCCCACGAACTGCCCGCCGGACATGTTGCCGACGTAGATCGCGTCCAGGTGGTCGGTGCGGGCGTGGCGCAGCGCCTCGAGCGCCGCGGCGCCGAAGAGGTCGCGCAGACTCCACTGCCACAGCTCACCGAACGGCGTCATCCCCGCCGCGACGATGGCGACATCGCGCATGGGGCCTCCCGTTGTGAGGATTACTCGTTGAGCAGGATCTTTTCCCGATACTTCGCATACTCGCCGTACGTCAGGTAACGGTGCCGACCGTCCAGCATGGACCGCACCGTCGGGGCGCGGCCCCGTCGCTCGGGCAACAGCTCGGTAGCCTTGAGCACGAACGAATCGCTGCCAGCACCGGATCCGAACGACGTGATGAGGATCAGATCATCGGGGGCGGCAACGTCGAGGATCGCCGCCAGCCCAGTGGGGGACGAACCGGAATACGTGTTCCCCATGGTCGAGACGACCCAGCCGGTCTCCAGCTGGGCCTTCGTGAACCCCAGGTCCTTGCCCACCGACAGCGGGAACTTGCCGTTCGGCATGTGGAACACCGCGTAGCGGAAGTCCTTCGCCGAAAGTCCGGTGCGTTCGAGGATCGCGCGGGTGGCCGCGCTCACGTGCCGGAAATAGGCGGGCTCGCCCGTGAACCGCCCACCGTGACGGGGGTAGAACTCGCCCTCCCGCCGCCAGAAGTCCGGGGTGTCGCTCGTGTAGCTGTAGGTGTCGAGCACCTCGGCCAGGAGATGCTTCGTGCCGAATAGATACGCGGCCCCGCCGGCCGAGGCCGAGAACTCCAGCGCGTCGTTGGGCGCACCCTGGGAGGTATCGGCACCGATTCCCATCGCGTAGGACGCGCGTCCCGACTCCACCACGCTCAGTGCCACGAACATCGCCTCCGTGCCCGCCTTGCACGCGAACTCGAAATCGGCCACGTGCACGTCCGGGCCGACGCCGAGCGCTTCCGCGACGACCGTCCCGCTGGGCTTGACTGCGTAGGGGTGCGATTCCGAGCCGATGTAGAGCGCCCCCACCAACCGGGGATCGATCCCCGCCCGCTCGATCGCCGCCCGTCCGGCTTCAACCGAGATCGTGATCGTATCCTCGTCGAGCCCCGGCA
Source organism: Gemmatimonadota bacterium (assembly GCA_029862925.1). Taxonomy (GTDB): domain Bacteria; phylum Gemmatimonadota; class Gemmatimonadetes; order Gemmatimonadales; family GWC2-71-9; genus JAOTWJ01. The sequence goes on along the minus strand of JAOTWJ010000008.1, from coordinate 2,050 downwards.
CCGACTTCTCCTCGAGCAGGAGACCGCGGCGGATCACCGCCGGGTCTTTCCCCCACTGGTGCGCGATGACTTCCGACTTGATGCGATTGCGCGGGATGAATGCCCCGTACCCCACTATCCCGGCCATGGGACACCTCGGTGGTTCGGGAAGGCGAGCTGGCCGCCCAGCCAGCCGGCATCAGGTGCGTGCGTCCAAGGAAGAGCGAGGGGCCTGAAGCGGAGATGAAGCGGGCCTGAAGACGCCTGGCGGCGACGGCCGCCCGCACGTACCTCTCCGGGAGCACCCGCAGTGAGGAAAACATGAAGAAGCTACTCGGCTATCTCTGGGCAACGGGCTTCGTCGCGTGGATCGCCTATGCCACCGTGCGGTGGGTTCGAGAGTCGGACGGATGGATGCCCGCCCTGACCCACCTGTGGGAGACCCTGCACGTCGACTGGATGCTCCTGCTTATCGTGACCGATTTGCTGGTCTTCACGATCTTCGCCATCGCCTGGCTCGTCGTGGATCTGCGTCGGCACGGGGCCTCGGCGGGACGCATCGCGGCCTGGATTGGCCCTCTGTTCGTGTTCGGGAACGCCGTGCTGGTGGTGTACCTGCTCCGGCGCCCGCGCGCATCACACGGGTGAGCTCGCACTCCCACGTCGTGGGGTTCGACGACGCGCCGTTTCCGCGCGCGCACCGCGGGGACGTGCCGATCGTGGGGGCGGTGTTTGCCGACGTCCGGCTGGAAGGCGTGCTCGTGGGCCGGGTCCGGCGGGACGGCGCCAATGCCACACGGGAGCTCGCGCGCCTCGTCGTGACGTCCAAGTTCGCACGCCAGTTGCAACTCGTGCTTCTGCAAGGCATCGCGCTCGCGGGATTCAACGTGGTGGATCTCGAGCTTCTGCACGCCACGCTGCGACTCCCGCTGCTCGTCGTCGTGCGCCGGGCCCCACGACTCGACCGGGTTCGGCGCGCGCTGCTCGCGCGCGTTCCCGGCGGCCGGCGGAAATGGGCGATGATCGCACGGGTGGGGCCGCCGGAACCACTGGCCGGTGTCTTCGTACAGCGGGTCGGACTGTCGGCGCCGGACGCCGAGCGCGTGATCCGTCGGCTCGCGCGGCACGGCCACGTCCCGGAGCCGCTGCGGACCGCCCATCTCATCGCCGGTGCACTGGGTACCGGACAGAGCCGCGGAAGGGTGTGAGCGCGTGACCACACCTGCCGAGTGGCGCCCCGACCCCACCCCGATGCTCGTTGCCGTCCTCGGCGCGACCGGCCGCACCGGCATGGCGCTGATCGCTGAAGCCCAGCGCCGCGACGTGGGCATCACGGCGTTGGCGCGACCTGGCGCCGTGGCGGTCCCGGCCGATCGCGTGGTGATCGGTTCCCTCACGAGTGTGGACGACCTCCGGCGCACCGTCGCCGGCACCACGGCGGTTTGCTGTGTGTTCGGCCCGCGCCCGCCCTTCACCGATCTGTTCTGCGCGGAGGCCACTATCCGCCTGCTCCAGGCGATGCGCCTGGAGCACGTGCCGCGATTGGTTTGTGTGACGGGCGCCATGGTGGGCGACTATCGCGCGAACCGCACCACGCCGTTCGAGCTGATGGCGCGCCTGTTCCGGCGCCGCGCACCGGACGCCGCCCGGGACCGCGACGAGCAGGAACGGGTAGTTCGCGCCTCAGGCCTGGGATGGACGCTGGTCAAGCCGCCGCGGCTCACGAATGCGCGGGCGAGGGACCCACTGCGTGCGGCCATCGACCTCCGTGTCGGGATGCGGTCACACGTGAGCCGCGCCGCGCTGGCGCGGTTCCTCCTGGACGAGGCACTCACCCCACGGTTCTCCGGTCGGGCCGTATTCGTGACGGCGTGATGGGAACGACGAGCCGCCACGCCCTCCGGCCGATCACCGTGCGGATGCCGGGCAGCGGACACATCTTTCCAGCATCGCCCAGCCGGTGATCAACCCGAGCGTGGAGGTTCCCCAGCATGTTGTGTCGGTTCGCCGCGGTTTCCCTTGCCGTCGTCGCGCTGTCGTCACCGCTCGACGCGCAGCTGACGACCCCCTC
>JAOTWJ010000081.1 GCA_029862925.1 Gemmatimonadota bacterium | reverse complement strand
CCACCGGCGGCGCCGTTAGATTGGCGACCATGGACTACGCGCGCCGCATGGTCGGCGGGACGCTCACCGGGTACCACGGGCATACGCCGGACGCCACGCTGAAGATCGTCGAGCTCGATCGGGCCACGCGAACGAAACGTGCGGCACTCGGGCTCGCCGCCTGGTGGGCGGCGGCCGCCTCCGCGGTGTTCATCCCGGTCGCGCATTTCGCGCTCGTGCCGGGGTTCCTGGGGTTCGGGGTCTACAGTGCGGTGCGGCGACTTCGGACCGCATCGGTGACACTCGGTGTGCACGGCACGTGTCCCGATTGCGAGACCGAACAGGACTTCGAAGTATCTGAGCGGTGGACGGAGAGCGACGCGTTGGCGTGCGGGACGTGCCGCCGGAGTCTGCGGTTCCGGTCCGACTGACGGGTCAAGCCGAGTGCGTGGCGCTGCCCGGCTCCCCGCTCGCGTCTGGCAGGTCGACCGGCAGGCCCCCGCGCAGGCGGAAGTCGCACCGCTCCCACTCGCCGTGGCGGCACTGCACCTTGCGGCAACGGAACTCACACACGGCGTCTCGAGCAGGCACGTCCCCGGTCAGCCCGCGGAGCCAGTCCTTCAGCGACATGCCTCCAATGTAAGGCCGAGTAAGAAACTCCGCATTCGTGCCGCTCACGAGTCGCCGGATTATTGGGGCTCACGCAGGAGGGGTGCCGGGGGACGCCGACTCCGGCCGTCGGGACGCGAGGTCTGCCAACCGGCCACGCCGAACCAGACGAACAGCACGGCGACCACCCCGTGCTTGACCAAGGCCTTGAGCGACCCCACGTCCATCGACGCCTTCCCCTCGGCCGGAATCGTCGGGCGGACCTGAAGCCAGTCGAGCGTGAACAGCACGACGAGCCCGCTCATCACGAAGACCGCAATCAGGCTGAGCACGGCGAGCGTCCGCAACACGCGGCGGTGCTCCAGTACGGACGCGCAGATCGCGCCCAGGGCCACGCCGAACAGCGGTGTAAGCCAGAAACCCGACAGCAGGCCGATGGAGCCGTAGCGCCACTGCAGCTCCCCCACGCGGGGTGGCCACACGTTCACGAGCAGGTCGCCCAGCGGGAACACCACCAGCAGCAGCGCGAACAGATACCCTGGCCAGGCAAGTCGTCGCACATTCGGTACTGCCATGCACCTCTCCGGCTAGCGAGCGCGACAAACGAAAGACGGGCTGAAGATACTCAGCCCGTCCGGGGGTGTGCAGCGAGGGACGCGGGCGCCCGTCAGGCCACCGATCGCACGTACGCGACGAGGCCCAGGGCCAGGAGCCCTGATGCGAGCAGGAGGATCGTCTCCGGCTCCGGCACCGCACTGGTGATGAACTCCTGCGAGTTGGGGACGCCGGAGGGCGTGATGACGGCCCAGTCGGCGGCGTTCACGGTGGCATAGCCGGTATTGAGCGCGTCGTTCACCAGAGCGAGGACCTCGGCCCGCTGCGCCGCGGACAGCGTGTTCATGAACGGGCTGTAGAACTTGTCCGTGGAGGTGAACGTCGGTCCGGACATCACATACCAGGCCGCGCCGTGGTACTTCCACCAGTCTGCGGCGTTGCCGGGGTTCATCTTCGACACCAGATACGCGGCCGCCTGGTAGCGGGCCTGCACAACCGTCGCGTTCCCGTACGTGGCCCACTGCCGCGTCTGGGACATGGTACCGCTGCCCAGGTTGTTGATGTTGGCCGTCCATCCGGATGAGCCGGTGTAGGCGTAGTTCTCGAAATCCACGCAGAAGGCGTCGATCGTCGGCTGACCGGGCTCGCCCATCAACTGGAGCCCGTATGGTCCGATGTAGACGCCGTACCCCGTCTGGGAGAAGCCCCAGGGGCTCACACCCTGGAATTTGACGTTCTGGGGCGAGACGTACCGCGCCTGCGCCGGGCCGGCCACCAAGGCCAGCGCCAACCCCATGAAGAGCCACCGCGCTCGTGCCATCCGGCCCCCCTTATTTCCCTGCCTGCGAGTGTGTGGTGCGGGGCACACCCCGTCCCCGGCCGCTGGAGCGTAGCGCAGATCACGTGCCGGGCTCGGCAAAATCCCGAGTCGAGGTTTCGTATATACTCTAAGTGATTGCGGTACAATCTTTTAGACCATTCCAGTTCATGAGTGCCGGGGACCCCCAAGGACCAGCCGCCACTGGAGCCCATGGCCTGATCGGATCAGGCGCCACACATCCCCGTGTCAGGCGTAGGCTTAGAAGGACACGACCCAAGCCGTGTAACGGATCTCACGGATCGCCCGCGGCGGGCGCTGTACTTCTTGGGCCGATGTATGGCGCCCCGCGCCCCCATATCACCCGCATGGTCCCAGACCGCTGACTGCCCATGACTGAGCTCGACGCCCCCCTGCCCGCCCCTCGCTTCCCCAGTCAGCTCGCGCCGGCCGATGAGCCCGCCGTGGATCTTCGCGCCGCCTCGGGGACCATGGAGCACCCGGTTGCCTGGGCCCGCCTCTGGGCTATCGCCAACCCCCCGCGCACCCGTCCCATGCTCCGCACCGGCGCGTGGTATCCCGTGGTCGCCACCGACCCGACGGCGGAAGTCGTCGTGAGCGTACGGCATCGGGAAGTGCGTCTCCCGGCCCGCCTGTTCGAGATGCGGAAGGACCGTCCGCGCCGCTTCACCGTGGTGTGTCGCAGCAAGCACGAACGCAATCCGGCGCGAGGGACGCGCCGGGATCTCGGACACAAATACGCGGTGTGCCCCGCGTCGGGGCACCGAATTCCGCTCAGGGGGATGCCGACCGTGCTCGAATGTCCGGGGTGCGCCTACCGGGGCGAGATCGCCTGGCACGAGACCGGCTGAAGGCGGCGGCCAGGTCCCTAGTCCTCACCCAGCCCGAGCACGATCCAGAGATCGTGCACGTGGTGCGGCGGATCGAGCTCAGGCTCCTCCACCTCCGCCACCGCAATCGGCGGTTCCTCTTCCTCGACCCACGGCGGGTTCGGCAGATGGTGCCCGCTCTCGCGCTCGTCGAAGGGCTCGGTGCCGGTCGGCTCGTGCGGGTGCATGACTCCTCCCACGTCGTCTCAGGCACAGCATCACCCCCATTCGGTGAACGCTCGGTGAACTGGGCGCGAAGGAATCGTGAAGACCGGGGCGCGACCCCGCCGGCGCTGGCCACCGCTGGTTTTCCGGCGTATCCTACGCTCCGGACCGCGTCGCTACTGGGGAGGTTGCATGATGGAAGAGAACGCCGAGGATCGCCGATGGCACGCCCGCCGCAAGTTCTGGTTCCCGTCGGGCATTCTGGTGGATCGGCGGTCGGGGTCGCGGCGCCAGGGGTCAGGCTCGACCCCGGAGGATCGGCGCGTCTCCGTGGATCGGCGGGTCTCACCACGGAGGGCGAGCGACCGGATCCCTCAGGCGTAGGGCCGCCGCGGTTCGCGAGACGGGAGAGAGGGACATGCTGGAACTCGACTTGAGCAGCCAGGAACAGGACACGCTCCGCCACGTGCTGGAGAGCTACCTGTCCGACCTGCGGATGGAGATCGCGGACACCGACCGGCAGGAATTCCGTGACATGCTGAAGGGCCGCAAGGCAGTGATCCAGAAGGTGCTTGCATCCCTGGGGGCCGGCGCCGGCTGACCGGTCCCGCGCCCAGACCCTCATGAGGGCGGCGGCCAGGTCGGTCGCCGCCCTCATGGTTTCTTCACGCTCGTTTCTTCATTCCCTTCACCCCGTTGGGGTTTACTTGGCCGCGCAGGGACTCACGCGGCGAGGTTCGCATGTTCTATGAGGAAGGGTGTCACGGCCGGGTAGTGGTGGGGCCGCTGCGCGAGGAGATCCGCGCCGCCCTCGCGGCGCTCCCTGGCGAATGGCTGGAGTACGATGCGCCGTCCGGGGCCATCGTCGTCCGCCACATTCAGCCGACGTCCGCGCCGAGCCTGCCGACGATCGCCCACGAGCTGGTGCGGATGCTGTCGGAGATTCCGGTGGACCTCCACGACGCCATCCTCGGCGGCGACTTCTTCGTGCATACGGAGGACAGCCCCCACCTCGTCCGCCTGCGCGTCGAGCGCGGCGGCTCGGTCCGGATCAGTTGGGCGCAGCCGCGCTACACGGAGACGCGCCGCGCGCCGTACCGCAGCGAGGCACAGATCCCCGTGGAAGCCGTCGTATGCCGGCTCAACGGGGGCGTCACGTTCACCGCCCCGGATCCGGCCAAGGCCGCGCGCGACGTGCAGCGCCTCGCCGACACCTACGAAGGGCTGTACCCCGAAGGGCACTTCCACGCGGCGACGGACGCCGCGACCGGCACGGTGCGGGTGGAGATGCGCGACGCCAACCTCGACGCCCGCCTGCTCGTCGCGCGGCTGTCGGCCCTGGCCACCGCGGGCTCCGTCACGGGCGCGGTGGAAGTGAGCTCGTTCGACGAGCGCCGCCCCGACGACCGCGTCCGCCTCGTCTTCCAGGGTGGGGAGACGTGGGTGCAGGAGCCCTATCTCTTCGACGAGGCCCCGGCCGTCCGCTGACCCCGGTGGGCGCCGCCGGGCGCGTCCGCCTTCCAGCCGTGGAGGACCTCCGTGCTCGACTACGGGCTGAGCGAGGAGCAGCGCGCCATCCGGGATCTCGCGCGCTCCATCGCCGACAATGAGATCCGGCCGGTGGCGGCCGAGTACGACCGCACCGCGGAATTCCCCTGGCCCGTCGTGCGCACCCTCGCCGCGGCGGACCTGTTTGGCGTGTTCGTCGATGACCAGTACGGCGGCATCGCCGGCGGCTCCCGCACCCTCAACATGGTGCTCGTCACCGAGGAGCTGTCCCGGGCCTGCGGCGGCATCGCGCTCGCCTTTGCCGGGACCGCGCTCGGCGCCCTGCCCATCATCCTCTCCGGTTCGGCCGACCTGAAGGACCGGTTCCTGGGCGACATCGCCGCGGGCCGCCGGCTCGCGGCATTCGCGCTCACCGAGCCGCAGGCCGGCTCGGACGCCGGGGGGATCCGCACATCGGCCACGCGCGACGGCGACCACTATGTCCTGAACGGGACGAAGCTATGGATCACCGGCGGCGGCGAAGCCGAGATCTACTCGTGCATCGTCATGACGAATCCCGCCAAGGGACCGCGGGGAGCCAGTGCGATCGTCGTCGAGAAGGGGACGCCCGGGTTCACGTTCGGCAAGAAGGAAGACAAGATGGGGATCCGCGCGTCCGCCACGCGCGAGCTGATCTTCGAGAACTGCCGCGTGCCGGCGGAGAACCTGATCGGCAAGGAGGGCACGGGCTTCATCACGGCGATGCGCACGTTCGACGCGTCGCGGCCGGGCGTCGCGGCCCAGGCGCTGGGCATCGCCCAGGGGGCGCTGGACCTCGCCGTGGACTACGCCATCGGGCGCCGCCAGTTCGGCGCGCCGGTCTCGTCCTTCCAGGGCTTGCGGTTTCTGCTCGCCGACATGGCCACCAAGGTCGAAGCCGCGCGCGCCCTGATCTATGCCACCGCGCGGCACATCGACTCGGGCCCGAAAGAGCGGCCGACGATGTACTCCGCCATGGCCAAGTGCTTCGCCTCGGACATCGCGATGGAGGTCACGACCGACGCCGTGCAGGTGTTCGGCGGCTACGGCTACATGCGGGACTACCCGATCGAGAAGTACATGCGCGACGCCAAGATCACCCAGATCTACGAGGGCACCAACCAGATTCAGCGCGAGGAAATCGGCAAGGTCCTGATCGGCGAGCACGTGGCCGGCCACGGACGTCCGGGCCACGCCTGATCCCCGGCCCCGGTTACGCGGCGGCGGGCGCCGCCGCCGGGGCCACCGGCGCCCGTCGGGCCACGAGCCAAATCCCCACGAACAGCGCCGCCGCCGCCGCCAGCATGGCGCGGGACGGCCGCTCCCCGAACACGAGCCAGCTCGCCACCGCCGCCACCAGCGGCTGCGCGTAGATGTAGACGGCGGTCGTGGAGGCACGCAGGCGCGCGAGCGCGAACGTATTCAGCAGGTACGCGAGCACCGTGGGAAAGACGACGATGTAGGCGAGCGACCACCAGCCCGCCGCAAAGGCCGGCTCGGGCAGGGGACGTTCCCCCCAGGCGAAGAACGGGACGGCGAGCATCCCGGGCAGATAGGACCACGCGATCACGACGAGGGCCGGGTATTTCGCGGTGAGCGGCTTGGCGAGGATGAGGTAGAGCGAGTACGACAGCGCATTCGCCACCATGAGCAGGTTGCCCGCGCCGTGGCGGCCCAGCGTCCCGACGCCTTCCGCGAACACGAGCGGCGCCACCCCGCCGAGCGCGAGCGCGACGCCGAGGGCCCGGGCGCCGTTGAATCGCTCCAGCCCGACGAGCGCCGCGAGCCCGAACGTGAACACCGGGATGAGCGTCATCACGAGCCCGGCATTGAGCGGCGTGGAGCGGGACAGGCCGACCAGGAAGAGCGCCTGATTGAGCACCACCCCGAGCAGCGCGCACAGCGCGAACCGACCCCAGTCGCCGCGCCGCGGCAGCGCGGCACGCCCGTACGCGAGCGCGGCCAGCGCGCCCAGCGCCACCGATCCCGCCGTCACCCGCCACGCCGCCACCGCAAAGGGCGACAGCCCGCCGGGCTGAAAGATCACCGTGCCGAAGATGGGGAACAGCCCGAAGGCCACCTGCGCGGCCGCAAGGGCCGTGTGACCGGCGACGATCGGGGACCGCAACGAGACGCGGGGCATGCGGCGCGAAATCTACATCGCGCCGCATGCCCCGCGGGTGCGCGCCGTCGGCGTTACGGGCGGCGCCAGCGTGGCACGCCGCGGCCGGGCGTCCACGGGGCGCCCGCCGCTTCGAGTCGCTGCCCCAACGCCACCAGATCGACCTCGACGAGTTGGCGCAGCGGTTCGAGCAGCTGCTCGAACTCCCGCGCCGCGACCTCGTAATTGCGCCGGTGCGTCTGGGTGGGCCCGTAGGTCGTGGCCCAGTGCCCGCCGACGATCTCCTGCACGCGATCGACGATCCCGGGCATACCGGCCTCGCTGCGCCGCGGCATGGTGGGATCGCCGTTGAGCCGCTCACGGGCATCCAGCAGCCGGAGTTCGAGCGCCCGGGCCTCCTGCCGCAACGCCGGATCGAGCGACGGGGTCGTCTCGATCACGCGTTTCATGGCCTCGACCTGTTCCGTGGCCTCGCCCACCGCACGGTTCGCGCCCATGACCGCACGCTGCAACTCGCCGGTCTGGCGCTGAAAGGCCAGCACCGCCGCCCGATCCTGTGCCGCGAGCGTGCCGAGGCCCAGGGGCTCGACGTCGAACGGCACCGGGGCGACCAGCTCCGTCAGCGCGCCATCGACGACCTTGGCCAAACTCACCGTGTACCGCCCCGGCACCGCGAGCGGTCCGAAGCCGCCGCGGCCGCCCCCCCCGGCGAAGCCCGGATAGCGCAGATCCCACGTGGCGCGATGCAGGCCGGACGACGTCTTGCCGGCTATTCGCCGCACCACGTTCCCGTCCTGGTCCCGCACGGTGAGCACCACGGCCGGGCTCTCTTCGCGGTCCTCCGCGCGCAACGCGTCCCACGACGGGTAGAAGACGTTCTCGTTCTTCTTGGCCAGGTCGCGCTCGGCCTTCTGTCGCTGCGCCTTGCGCGTCGTGAGCGCCTCGCGGAGATAGTAGGTGAACGTCGCGCCGAACTCGGGGTTGGGCGCCGTGTAGAATTGGGCGCCCTGGTACGCCTTCTCGCCGCCGGCCATGGGCGCCTCTTCCACATAGAGCAGCGCCGTCTTGACCGGGAAGATGTGGGCGTCCGTGCGCAGCAGGTCGTCGCGCACCGACCGCAGCGGCGTGTAGTCGTCGAGGATGAAGAAGCCGCGTCCGAAGGACGCCGCCACGAGATCGTTCTCCCGCCGCTGGATCTCCAGCTCGCGCACGCTGATCGTCGGCATGCCGCCCTTGAGCTGGATCCAGCTGGTGCCGCCGTTGAGCGTCGCGAAGATCCCGAACTCCGTGCCGACGAAGAGCAGGTTCGGATCGACGTGATCTTCCGCGATCGTGTAGACCGAGCCCCGCGCGGGCAGGTCACCACTGATCGACGTCCACGTGCGCCCCCGATTCGTGCTCTTGAACAGGTAGGGGGCGAAATCGCCCGCCTTGTGGTTGTTGAGCGCGGCGTAGACCGTGTTCGGGTCGTGGCGCGAGGCCTCGAGATCGTTCACGTACGTCCGCTCCGGGGCGCTCCCCACCCGCTCGATCTTGCGCCACGCGGCGCCGCCGTCCTCGCTCACCTGCACCAGGCCATCGTCCGTCCCGGCATACAGCAGGCCTTCGACGCGCGGCGACTCGGTGAGCGCCACGATCGTGCCGTAGAACGACGTGGAGTTGTTCTTGGCGACCGCGTCCACGCTCCACACCCGGCCCATGACGGGCAACTGGTTGCGGTCCAGGTTGCGCGTGAGGTCCGGACTCACCGCCCGCCACGTGTCGCCGCGGTCGTCCGACCGGAACAGGATCTGGGCCGCAAAGTAGAGTCGCGCGGGGTCGTGCGGGCTGATCAGCAGCGCGGAGTCCCAGTTCCACCGAAGAGGCGGCCCGTCCGGCTCGGGCTGCGGCCGGATGTCGATCCGCTCGCCCGTCGCCCGGTCGTACCGCACCAGACCGCCGTACTGCCACTGCGAATACACGATGTTCGGGTTCTCCGGATCCACTGCCGGATCGAAGCCGTCGCCGAAGACGGTCACGAACCAGTCGCTGTTCCGGATGCCGTGCCGGTTGGTGGTGCGCGAGGGACCACCCTGCGTGGCGTTGTCTTGCGTACCCCCGTAGACGTTGTAGAACGGCGTCGCGTTGTCGACGGCCACTTTGTAGAACTGCGCGAGCGGCAGGTTGGGGAAGTACTTCCAGCTCTTCCCGCGATCGAACGTCTCGTACAGCCCGCCGTCGGACCCGACGATCAGGTGGTCGGCGTCGTACGGATCGATGTGGAGCGCGTGGTTGTCGACGTGCTTCCACTCCTCGCCGAGGCGCGTGAACGTCTTGCCGCCGTCTTCCGACACCATGAGGTAGGTGTCCATGGAGTAGATGCGGTCGAACTTGTGCGGGTCCGCGAAGATCTCCTGGTAGTACTGCGGACTCCCGCTCACGTAGTCGCTCTGCTTGGACCAGTGCTCGCCGCCGTCAGCCGAGCGGAAGAACCCGCCCTTGTCGTCGGCCGCCTCCACGATGGCGTAGATGACGTCCGGCGAGGTCGGCGAGACCGCCAGCCCGATGCGACCGAGATCCACCGAGGGGAGCCCGCGCTGGATCTTCTTCCACGTCGTGCCGCCGTCGGTGGACTTGTGAATGCCCGACCCGGGGCCGCCGTTGATCAGGGTCCAGACGTGCCGGCGCCGCTGGTAGGACGACGCGTACAGCACGTCGGGATTGCCGGGATCGAACACAACGTCGCTCACGCCCGTGTGCTCGTCGATGTCGAGCACCTTGCTCCACGTCTTCCCGCCATCGGTGGTCTTGTAGAGCCCGCGGTCGCCGCCGGAAGCCCACAGGGGTCCCTGCGCGGCAACATAGACCACGTTCCCGTCGCGCGGATCGATCAGGATCTTGCCGATGTGCTCCGACTGCTCGAGCCCGACCTTGGTGAACGAGGCGCCGCCGTCCACGGACTTGTAGAGCCCGTCGCCGTAGCCCACGCTCCGCTGGCTGTTGTTCTCGCCGGTGCCCACCCAGAGGATGAACCGGTCGTCGGGATCGATCGCGAGCGCGCCAATCGAGTAGCTGCCCTGGGCATCGAAGATCGGCTTCCAGGTCGTCCCGGCGTTCTCCGTCTTCCACACGCCGCCGGACGCCGCCGCCAGGTACCAGGTGCTGCGCTTCATCGGATCGACGGCGAGGTCCCCGATGCGGCCGGACATGAACGCGGGACCGAGGTTGCGGAGCTCGAGCCCCCGCAACAAGGCGCTGTTCAGCTTGGGCGTGCCCTCCTCGGCCTCTTGGGCCGCGGCCCGCGGTGCGCCCGCGAGCAGCACGGTGGCCGTCAATGCAACGAACAGAATCGTGCGCACGAGTGTCCTCCAGGTGGGAAAGCGACTGAACCAATCCGGAATGGCGCGTGATGCGCCCCGCAGAAGATATCCGCCTGCACCGACGCACGGGAACCGGCGCGCGGTTGTCTGCGCCCCGGTCCGGGCCCACATTCCTGGTGACCCACGATGGGATGACATGTACTCGACTTGCATCTACTGCACGCGACCGCTCGGACGGAACGAGGTGCTCGAGGCCTTCCCGGTGGGCCGGCGGCTGGCGTTCGACCCCGCGCGCGGGCGGCTGTGGGTCGTGTGCCGTCGCTGCGAGCGGTGGAACCTCTCGCCGCTGGAGGAGCGGTGGGAGGCGTTCGAGGAGTGCGAGCGGCTGTTCCGCGCCACCCGCGTGCGGATGTCCACCGATCAGATCGGGCTCGCCCGGCTGCCCGAGGGCCTGGAGCTGGTGCGCATTGGGGCGCCGCTCCGGCCCGAATTCGCGGCCTGGCGCTACGGCGACCAGTTTGGCCGGCGGCGGCGGCGGGCGATCCTCATCACGGGGGGTGCGGTGGCGGCCTTGGGTGCGCTAACTATCAGCGCGGCGTTTGCCGGGGTCAGCATCGGGGCCTTCGGGGGGATGTGGAACGTCGTGTTCAACCTCCCGGTGCGCGCCAAGCTCAAGGCTCCGGACGGGCGCGTGCTCAAGGTGCGGAACTCGCAGCTCCAGGGCGTGCGGCTGCATCGGAATCCGGACGGGGAGGGCTGGCTGGTCACACTCAAGGACGGGCGCCGGCTGCACCGGTTTGCCGGTCCGGAGGCGGAGCGGGCGGCCAGCGTGCTGTTGCCCGCCGTGAACCTGATGGCCGGGAAACCGGCCGTCGTGCGCGAGGCGGTCAGTGCAATCGAAGCCGCTGGTCACCCGGAGGCGTTCGTGGCGCAGGTGGAGGCGGGGCTCCGGCCCCCGTCCGGGAAGAAGGCGACCGACAAGATGGCGACGCTGCACCGGCTCCCGACGCCCACCCGGCTCGCGCTCGAGATGGCGCTGCACGAGGAACAGGAGCGCCGGGCGCTCGCCGAAGAGCTGCTGACGCTCGAGCTCGCCTGGCGCCAAGCGGAAGAGATCGCCGGCATCGCCGACGACATGTTCGTGCCACCGGAACACGACGCATTCATCGCCCGTCACCGGCCACCGGCCAAGGAGACCGACTCATGAAACGCCTACTGGCTGTTCTGCCCTGCCTCGCGGTCGCCGTCGCGTGCGGCGGCTCCCGGGTGCTCGTGCCGCCGCGCCTGGCGCTCGCGCCCCACCGCCCCATCGGCCTCGTGACGTTCAGCGTCGAGGGCGCCCGCGGCGACCTCGGCCCCGTTGCCACGAACCGGTTTCGCGACGAGATCTTCGCCGCCCAGGCGGGGACGGAAGTGTTCGAGTTGGGGGAGCTGGACGACGTGCTCGACGGGGTGGCGCGGGACCGGCTCGATCCGGAAGCCGCGCGCGCCATCGGCGAGGCGCGCGGCGTGTCGGCGCTTATGCTCGGCCACCTGGTGGTCTCCGATGTGCGGCCGCGGGCGCGGCTCGGTCCCAACCCCTCAGTGGAGGCGGAAGTCACGGTGAGCCTCACGGCCCGGCTCGTGACGACGGGCTCGGGCGGCACCGTATGGTCGTCGACGGCGCGGGCCCGGGAAACGGTGGCGGGCGTAGGTCTCATCGGCGGGACGCCCGTGTTCGGCGCCCGGGATCCCGATGAGGCATACGGCCAGCTGCTCGACCGGCTCGTGTTCGCGGTGACGCAGGACATCCGGCCCACGTGGGAGAAACGCTAACGGACGTCTGCACCCGTCGCGCGGCAGGTCCCTCCGGCCCCTCCAGTTCGTGACCCCCGCGGACCGGCACGCGGGGCACCGCTCGGCGACGCATCCTCCGGAACCCGCCGCTGCCGACTTGTGCAGCGCTTCCCTAAGCGCCGCAGGTGTCGGCGGCGTAGGCGTGGAGGGACCACCGGGGCTCGACTCCAGGGACGGCCGCCCTTCCCCCCTCGGGAGTCGCCCCAGGCCGGTTCCGCTCCGCCGAACGCCGTTCCGCTCTGGTAGGATGTCCCCACCGGACCCATTAGATTCGCAATACCATGGTCATGATCCGGTGCCCGGGCTGCGGGCACAGCGCGCTCGACGTCGCGTCCACCTGCCCTCACTGCGGCCACATTCTGCTGCAGAATCCGCTCGAGACGGGCGACGCCAGCCCGCTCGTCGGCTGCTCGCGGTGCGGCAAACACATCGATCGCGATGTCGCCGTGTGTCCCTACTGCGGGCACCACGTCCGGCGGGTCCGATTGGTCCGGCGGACCACCGTGGCGGTCGTCGTCGTGACGGCCGCGGTCATCGGGCTCGTCGCCGCCTTCCGCAGCGGGATCATGCGGTTTCCCACCCGTACGGAGGCCCCAACGCCGGCGTCGGCCGCAGCCGTGCCGCCCGCCGTGGCCCAGCCCGAGCCCGAGATTCCGGTCGAAGCCGCCCCCATCCGGGCAGCGCCCCCAGTCCCGGCGGACACAGCGCCACCGCGCGCCGCGCGCGCCCCGGCCCCGGAGCGCGCCGAGCCACCGGCGGGGTCACCGCCGGTCAACGCCGCCGCCCGATGGACGGCCGACTGGGCCAACGTGCGGGAGACCCGGAGCGCCGACGCGGCCGTCGTTCGCGTGCTCCGGCCGGGGCTTCGAGTGACGGTCACCGACCTGCGCAACGGCTGGTGGGCGGTGTTCATGGACGGAAACCAGCTCGGCTACATCGCGAACTCGGTGCTCACGACGACGCCGCCGGGTCCATGACCGGCTGAGACCCCACACGCAGGCGGGGCCCCGTGCCGCGCCCGGAGCCCCTCCCGCCGGCAGGTGCCGACGTTCTCACGCGTCCCGCTCAGATCCGCTGGAAGACAATCGTCAGCGTGGCCGACTCGTCCGTGCCATCATTGTCGAAGTCGATCGACTCGTCTGGATCGGTGAGGGTGAGCGTATTCCCGGACAGCGAGAACGACATCGGCGTGGGGCTTCCCTGGCCCGACTCGGCGATCGTGAGCGTGTTGCCGTCGATCGCGATCGTACCGCTCGTCGTGTCCGGCTCCTGGCCCGGGTTCGTGATCACGGCGCTGTAGCTTCCGCCCGC
>JAOTWJ010000258.1 GCA_029862925.1 Gemmatimonadota bacterium | reverse complement strand
CGGGGCGACTTGAACCGGCCCTGGCAGGTCGGGCACACCAAGGGGTCCACGTCAGCCGGCGCGAAGCAGTGCGGACAGAGGTCCTGCAGCCCGTCCCGGGCGGCGGCCGGCGCTACCCCGGCGAGGCGGGTCACGATCTCGCGCAGGTCCTTGCGGTCCGCCGGCGGCATGCCGGCGATCAGCCGGCGCTCCCCGTCGCGAAACCGCAGTTGCACGTTTGACAGCAGGCCGGTCTTGATCTCCGCGACCGCGCCGTAGCCGATCTCGGCCCGCAGCACGCGCGGGGTCCCGCGGGAGCCGATCTGCAGCAGCAACACCCTGCGGTTGGTCGCGACGATCGCTCGCCGGTTGACGGCATAGGTGAGCCACCCGCCGAACAGCTGTCCCCAGAACGTCGTCACGCTGCCGGCGGTGAGGAAGATGACCCGCTCGCCGTCGTCGAGCATCGGCCGGAGCGCCGGATCGAGCCGCCGCAGCAGCGTGAACCTTCGCTTCGAGCGTCGACGGTCGCGGCGGCTCTCGGCCGGGAACAGGCTCGCGTAGACGTACGGGCCGGCATCGTCGCCGGCGGACAGCAGGTCCTGAAAGCGGGCGGCACGACTCAGGGCGTCGGACATGGCGGGCTCCACGAGTCAGGTAACCCGCCCAACGTGTCGCGGTCAACCCAACCCCGCTAGGCGTTGGATCACCAATGGCCGGCCCTCGGGGCGCCATGCACAAGGGGGCGGCGAGCACCGGCCGCCGCCCCCGCCCCGCCCGTCACGCCGTGAACGGTGTCAGAGCACGCGCCCCCGCACCCGGAAGTCCACGTTGTCGGCGATCCACTGCCACAGCTGGTCCTGCCCCTCGGGCGGGACGCCGAGGGCGACTTGCCCGCGCCAACCGAGCATCACCTGCGCATCCACCGTCCAGAGCCGCACCCGCCGGCGCTCGACGCCGCGCTCCCAGCGCACGGCAACCGTAGGCGAGGGGTAGAGGAGCCGTACCGTGGTGCTGCGCGACAGGAACTCGAGCGGCTCGACCCGGATCTGCTGGAACGGCCCCACGGTGTCCCCGGGGGCGGAGGGCATATCCGGGACCGCGTCACTCAGAACGACGATGTTGAGCGGCGCCAACACCAGATTCTGGCGCTTCACCAGCGTCGCCGCCCGATCGAAGAACGTATTGAAGTCCGTCACCTGATCCTGCGGCGGGAACCACTCGCGCAGGCTCGCGGCGATCTGCTCCACGCTCTTCCCTTGGAAGTCGTGGATGGGGTGGAAGGACTTCACTTCTCCGGCGCGTTCGCCGCCGACCGATCCCACGAAGACGGCCGTGGGCACCTTGAGTCCTCCCAGACCGTGCAAATGCCCGTAGAGGTAGTAAGCGGCAAACTCGATGGCGTCGTCATACTGACGCCGGAACGAGCCGCTCACGTCCACCCCCACGACCAGCGTATTCCGGGGGGGCGTCTCCGACTGCGACGGCGCGCAGCCCCCCAGGGCCGCGGCGGCGAGCGCCGCGACCATCTTGGGCCGGGCACTCACGATCCACCGCCCGAGGTGGCGGGCGCCACCGGCGCGGCCGACGACGCCTTGGCACTGCGGCGACGCTCCCCGCCGCTCCCCGCCACGAACGGCGTGGCGGCGAGCACCTCGTCCAGATCCCGGAACGGGAGTCGGAAGACCGGCTGCGACCGCACCACCACGATCACGAAGTTCACGGCTGCGGCGAGCAGCTGCAGGATGGGCAGCGAGAGCAGCTCGAACACGTGACGCGCCTCGCGCTTGAACCAGTCGACTTCCGTCTGGAGCGCGGCCACCGCGTCCTTGAAGTGCTTGGCCCGCACCGGCGGACCCTCCGCGAGCGGCTCGCCCTGGGTGAGCGTCTCGCGCGACAGCACCGCGATGAGCGCCGGCGTGCCGAACCGCCCAAACAGGAACCAGGTCATGCCGCGGATACCCACCCAGCCGAACGCGGCCAGCGCCAGCGTGGACCACAGGCCGAGCTGGATGTCCCCGTTGGTCTGCTGCGCAATCCACGGCGTCACGGCGTCAATCAGTTCGCGGTAGAGGAACACCACCTCGAAGAACATCACGAAGAACTCGACGAACACCATCTGTAGGATGCGTCCCGCATCTCGCTGCCGGATGGACTCGGCGAGCACCAGCACGCACGCGAACGACCCGGCGATCAGCAGGAACAGCAAGATCCACAGGATCGGCGTCATGACGGCAGGATTCGGGTCGAAGCCCGTGATCGCGCCGAGCACTTCCGTCAGCGTGGGCAGCAGCGTGTACGTGAAGATCGTCGCCTCGAGCGCCGACCAGAGGATCGTGAGCAGGAACGCTACCCACGGCACGCCCGGCTTGAAGTACCGGCGCGACGTCCAATCGAGCAGCAGGAAGGGCGACTGCACCGTTCCTTTCACCGCACCCACGATGTACCGCACCGCCAACGCGAGCATTCCCCACACCCATCCGGTGAGCACGACGGCCAGCCGGACCACCCCGGCCCAGAAGAACCAGGTGCTGCGGCCGAAGTCCCACCACGTGAGGGTCAGCACGCTGACGTAGCGGCCGCGCTCCGATCGGAACGGGAGGGTATAGAGCGAGAGCATGGTCACCCACACGCCGAGCACGAGCACGGAGAGCGGGAGCAGAAGGAAGATCGCCTTGACGGTCACCTCCCCGACCGACTGACCCGTGAGGGTGAACCCCAGCACGGTCGCCTGCCAGTCGGGCACCCACCACAGCGGCGCGCCGAGAAACTCGACGGTCCGCTGCCACTCGGTGGGCAGATAGGAGCGAATCGCTTCGAACATGGGCCGGTCCTCCTTCATGAACACGCCATACGGCGACCGATGCGGCCGCCCTCGAACGGGTGCTCTGTCTGGGGAATGGGCGTGCGGCAACCTGCGTCCCGGTCCCCACGGCCTCCGTGAGGGGGGTCACACCGGGATCCACATCACAACTCGGGCCGAACA
>JAOTWJ010000257.1 GCA_029862925.1 Gemmatimonadota bacterium | reverse complement strand
CGTGCCGACCCAAGCGAGTGACATCATCACGCGGGCGCTCAATAGCCTGCTGATCTTCGACCAGGGGCGCTCAGACATCGGCAACGACGACCTGGAGACGCTGGCCGTGCTGAATCAGGAGGTCGCGCGGCTGTACCTCGCGGCGAGCGATCCTCCGGCCCGGCGGATCGAGCGCGACGACTACTTCACCGAGGCCACCGCGATCGTGCTGGCGGGGGGCGTCGGCACGCTGCCGACATTGCTCCGGCTGCCGCTGCTGTTGGCGCCGGATGGGCGCCGGGTCCGGTTCGTCTCCGAGGCGGCGAAGGCCACGGGCGTGCCCGACCTGCCGCCTGCCGTGCGGCTGAGCGGCACCACGATCACAAGTCTCGGGCGCACGGGCGATCCTGGGGCCGCGGAGACGCTGACCTGCAAGTACACGCCGAACCCGGGGCCGCTCACGGCGCGTACGCACGACGTCGGGGCGCTGACCCCGACCGATCCCAACACCTCGAAGTGGCCGAGCCAGGTGGGCGATGATGTGCTGGTGTGGCGCTTGGCGCGCTATTGGGGGCTCAAGAGCACCGACCTGCAACCGCCGGACCTCCAACTCGTCCAGGACTACGCCGACACCGCCGAGGGCCGGTTCTTTGCGCTGACGCGCGGGGCGGTCTAAATGCCGCGGACGTGGATCCGCCGGTCCCTGCCACTCGTGGGGATGGGCGAACAGAGCGCCGCGGCGCCCGACAGCTACGCCCAGGGCGAAGTCTCGCTGCTGCGCGACGCGCTGTTCACCGGCCCGGGGCTCGCGAGCCAGGCGCCCGACTGGCTGCGTGCGGTCACGCTCGGGCCGCAGTTCGCGGCGATCTTCGCCGAGCCGTTCACGGCGACCGATAACACCGACATTAACGGCTACAACGGCTGGGTGTCGCAGGGCTCCGGCTGGCTCAAGATCTTCTCCAACCGCCTGAAGAACATCACGGTCGTGTTCACCAACTCGGTCCGGCGCGTGATCGCGGGCTTCGCGAGCACCGCCAACTATCGGGTCTACTGCGAGATCACCTCCCCGACGACGCTCGGGACCGGCCAGGAGTTCGGCTTCCGGGTCCGGCAGGTGAACACCGACGCACCGAACCCCTCGATCTACGTCATCATTCAGCCCGAGGCGGGCTTCACGCAGGCGAAGCTGATCGTCTACCGCCGCAATGCGGGCGGGACGATCATCGACCAGGCGCCCAATCTCTCGAAGCTCGCCTGGACGGCGCTCCAGACGCGGCGGGTCGTGATCGAAGTCATCGGCACGGCCGTGACGGCATGGGTCGAGCCCTCGGGTGGCGGCACCCCGCTGGTCGGTGAACTGCCCGGGCCGATCGTCTCCAGCACGACCACCATGACGCTCACCGATCAACTGCTGGGCGGGAGCAACGGCACGGTCGGGATTCACTACAACAATGCAGGCACCGTCGATGCTCAGTGGGACGACTTCACGATCGAGACGCCGGGAAGCGAGGATCACGCCGCCTGCGGCGCGTTCCCGTTCGAGCAGAAGGGCGGGCTCGCCGTCGAGAGCCAGGGCGTCGCCTTCTCGGTGAACTTCACGGGCCAGGTCGTTCGGCTGTCGCATCTGTCCGAACTGGATCTGTCCGTGGCGCGGATCCACGATGCGATCAGCGCCTGGACCGAGTTGCGCCCGCCGTTCATCACGGGCTTCGAGATGTTCGGCAAGTTCTACTTCGTGCCGTTCGCCTACGAGGCCGCGAGCCTGCGGAAGGGGATGTACGTCTACGATCCCACGGGGGCGGGCACGATCACCAACCCGACCTTCGACCTGAACGCGGGAGCGCAGCCTGCGGGACCGCTCCGATTCCGCGGCATCGTGAAGCATCGCGGCGCGACGATCCTGGGCTGGGGCTACCGCCACGAGGACACCCCGGACGGGCCGGAGTTCCTGCGGTTCTGTAAGTACGGGGCACCGGACACGTGGGTGCCGGACCTGAGTGAAGTCAGTGCCGGGTTCATCCAGGTGGGGACCGTGGGCGTGCCGATCATCGCAGCCGCGCAGAGCGGCCAGTACACGATCGTAGGCAAGGTGTCGGAGGTGTTCGCGCTCGATGGTGACTACTCCAGCCAGTTCTACCTGCGCCCGATCGGGAGCGCGCACGGCCCGGTTGCGTTGCTTGGGATGACGACGATCGGCGAGGCCGCGGTCTGGATGTCCTCTGAGGGCCCGACGATCAGCGTCCAGGGCGGCAAGGTGCAGTTGCTCGGGATCAACAAGCTCACCCGGCGGTTCCTGCAATACATGGATCTCCGGAGCGCGAGCGCCGTGCACGACCAGGCCAACAAGCGCGTGCTGTGGGCGATGCGGCGTCGCTTCGACGAGAACGGGGCTCCGGTGCAGGTGAACTACCTGACCGAGATCCTCGTGTGGGACTACCAGCGGAACGAGTTCGCGGTGGGCTCGTTGCCCGGGCAGGTGTTCTGCCTCGGGGTGACGCGCGGCCCACAGAACACGCTCGCGGGGCCGGTGGGCGTCGTGTCCAACCTCGCGGCGAGCGAGATCGGCGCCACCGCGGCCCTGATTACCTGGACGCCCGGCGACACGGCGCCGGATGTGAGCTTCGAGATCCAGTGGCGGCCGAACGGCAATCCGGATTGGCGGCCCGTGCCGCCCAACACTACGCCGCAGCAGCAGGCGCGGTTTCGGCTGACGGGGCTCAGCCCTTCGACGCTGATCGACGTGCAAGTGCGCCAGGTGCGGAATGGGCAGGTGAGCGCCTACGTCCAGGCCCTCGCCCTGTTCACGACCCAGGCGTTCGGGACTGTGACGGATCCGCAAAACGTCACGGTCGAGATCAGCTACTACATCAAAGCGCAGGGCGGCACGATCGTCTCGGCGACCGCGCGGGCGCGGGTGGGCTGGACCCCGCAGGTCGGGACGGTGAACGTGGCGATCCATGTCTACCGAGCGCGCAGCAACTCCTTCCCGGCCGCGGTGCGGGTGACGCCCGCGCAGGGGCTCGATCCGGCGA
>JAOTWJ010000080.1 GCA_029862925.1 Gemmatimonadota bacterium | reverse complement strand
CTGGAGGATCCCCCCTCGTCGACGGACGGATGGGCTTCCCGGTTCGAACAGTTGGAGACCCGGGCGGAGAACCTGCTGGACATCGTCCGCACCCTTGCCGCCGCCGGGCACGAGTCCGGCCCGGAGATCCTGGCCTGGGCAACCGCCGTCCGGGACACCGTCCAGAGTCACGCACGCGATCTCGAGGTGCTTCGGGCGGACGCCACGCCTCCGAGCGCGGCCAGTACGCTCGAGCACCGCCTCTCGGCCCTCGCCCTGCAGGCGGAACAGCTGGCCGAGGGGATGGACTTCCGATTCCTGTTCGATGCCTCGCGCAAGCTGTTCTCCATCGGGTTCCGGGCGGCCGACAACACCCTCGACCCCAGCTGTTACGACCTACTGGCCTCCGAGGCGAGGCTGGCGAGCTTCGTCGCCATCGCCAAGGGCGACGTGTCGCCACGTCACTGGTTTCTCCTCGGCCGCTCGCTCACGCCGGTGGGGCGCGGGGCGGCGCTGGTTTCCTGGTCGGGATCGATGTTCGAGTACTTGATGCCGCTGTTGGTGATGGAGCAGCCCGCCCGCAGCCTGCTGGATCTCACGAGCCACCTCGCGGTCGCGCGCCAGATTCGCTATGGCACGGAACGCGGGGTGCCCTGGGGCGTCTCCGAGTCGGCCTACAACGTCCGCGACGTCAAGCTCACCTATCAGTATTCAGATTTCGGCGTGCCCGGCCTGGGACTCAAGCGCGGGCTCTTCGAGGACGTGGTGGTGGCGCCCTACGCCACCGCCCTCGCGGCGATGGTCGATCCCAAAGCCGCCATCGCCAACGTCCCCCGCCTCGAAGCGGCCGGGGCCCGCGGCGTCTACGGGTTCTACGAAGCCCTGGATTTCACGCCGTCGCGGCTTCCCGAGGACGAACAGGTCGCCGTGGTGCGGGCGTACATGGCGCACCATCAGGGCATGACGATCGTCTCCCTGGGCAACGTCGTGCATCAGGGCCTCACCCGGCGACGCTTCCACGCGCATCCCATGATCCAGGCGTCGGAGCTCCTGCTGCAGGAACGCACCCCGCGCGCGGTGGCCGTCACGCACCCGCGGGGCGAGGAAGTCCGGGTGACGGTGCACGTGCGGGACCTCGTGCCGCCAACGCTGCGGCGGTTCGAATCGCCGCACGACATCCCGCCACGCACCCATCTCCTCTCGAATGGTCGGTATCTGGTCATGGTCACGGCGGCGGGCTCCGGCTTCAGCCGGTGGCGCACCCTTGCGGTCACCCGCTGGCGCGAGGACACGACCCGTGACTGCTGGGGCAGCTTCATCTTCTTGCGGGACGCGAAAACCGGTGGCGTCTGGTCCGCCGGGTTCCAGCCGAGCGGCACCGAAGTGGACAAGTACAACGTCGTGTATGCCGAAGACCGGGCCAAGATCCTGCAGCGCGACCGATCACTGGCGATCACGCTCGAGATCATCGTCTCGCCCGAAGACGATGCCGAACTGCGCCAGCTGACGGTGACCAATCTCGAAGACCGCGATCGGGAGATCGATGTCACCTCCTATGCCGAAGTCGCGCTGGCGGAGCAGGCCGCGGACGAGGCCCATCCCGCCTTCTCGAACCTCTTCGTGGAAACCGCCATCGTGCCGGAGCTCGAGACGCTGCTGGCGACCCGACGCCCCCGCTCGGCGGACGAGCACCAACCGTGGCTCGCGCACGTCGCCGCGATCGACGGAGAGCTGGTCGGCCCGTATCAGTACGAGAGCGACCGCGCCCGCTTTCTGGGCCGGGGCCGGGGGATCAGAACGCCGGTCTCCGTGATCGAGGACGTGCCGCTGACGAACACCACCGGGACGATTCTGGATCCCATCGTGAGTCTGCGGTATCGGGTCGCGATCCCTGCCGGCGGGACGGTCCGGCTCGTCTTCACCACGCTCGTCGCCCCGTCGCGGGAGGAAGCCCTCGACCTCGCGGAGAAGTACCGCCAGCCCGGAACGTTCGAGCGCGAGAGCTCGCTGGCCTGGACGTACGCGCAAGTCCAGTTGCACCACCTCCGGATCACCCAGGACGAAGCGCATCTCTTCCAGCGGCTGGCCAATCGCATGCTCTACAGCGATCGCACGTTGCGCCCCACGCCCGAGGAACTGGCCACGAACCGTCGCGGGCCCTCCGGGCTCTGGGCACACGGCATCTCCGGCGATCTCCCGCTTGCCGTCGTCCGAGTCGAGCGCGAGGAGGAGCGGGATGTCGCACGGCACCTCCTGCGGGCGCACGAGTACTGGCACCTCAAGGGGATCCCTGCCGACCTGGTGATCCTGAACGCGAAGGGCACCTCCTATGCCCAGGATTTTCAGATCGGGTTCGAGGCTATGGTGCGGGCGAGTCAGTCCGCCCTCGGCGGTGAGCGGGACGGGGGCCTGGGGAACGTCTTCGTGCTGCGGGAGGACCTCCTGCCGGCGCAGGACCTGGTCCTGTTGCGCTCGGCAGCGCGCGTGGTCGTGCTGGCGAGCGCGGGCACGCTGGCGGAGCAGGTGATCCGCGTGGAACGCTTGCGGCCGGGGCCAGTGCCACCCCGGCTCCGCACACCGCGCGAGGACGCGGAACTGACGCCCCCCCCAACGCTCGACCTCCAGTACTTCAACGGCCTGGGAGGCTTCTCGCGCGACGGCCACGAGTACGTCACGGTGCTGGGCCAGGGGCAGTGGACGCCGGCTCCCTGGATCAACGTCGTGGCGAATCCGCAGTTCGGATTCCAGGTCTCCGAGTCGGGCTGCGGCTACACCTGGGCGGTGAACAGCCGGGAAAACAAGCTGACGCCGTGGTCGAACGATCCCGTCAGTGACACGCCGGGCGAGGCGTTTTACGTGCGCGATCTGGACAGTGGTCTGCTCTGGGGGCCGACGTGTCTCCCGATCCGCGAAGAAACCTCGCCCTACGTCATTCGGCACGGTCAGGGGTACAGCCGCTTCGAGCACACGTCCCACGGCATCGCGCTGGATCTGCTGCAGTTCGTGCCGCCGGACGACCCGATCAAGATCTCGCGTCTCACGCTGGTGAATCGCTCGAAGCGCAAACGTCGGCTGTCGGTCACGGCCTATGCGGAGTGGGTCCTGGGCGTTACGCGCAGCCGGTCCGTGCCGTACGTGGTCACCGAGATCGATCATGCGACCGGCGCCGCGTTTGCGCGCAACGCCTGGAACGGGGAGTTCGCGAATCGAATCGCCTTCGCCGACCTGGGGGGGCGTCACACGTCCTGGACCTGCGACCGCCTCGAGTTCCTGGGCCGGAATGCGAGCTTCGACCACCCGGCCTCGCTCGAGCGGGGGGATGAGCTCTCCGGTGCGACCGGCGCGACGCTGGACCCCTGCGCCGCGCTGCAGACGGAGGTGGAGCTGGCGCCTGGACAACGCGCCGAGGTGCTGTTTCTGCTGGGACAGGGGGAGAATCCCGACCACGCGCGCACGCTGATTACCCGCTATCGCGGGAAGGAGAGTGCCGCCCTGCTCCGCGAAGTCCAGGAACGGTGGGAGACCGTGGTCGGCACGGTCCAGGTCCACACACCGGACGCGTCGATGGATCTGCTGCTCAACCGCTGGCTGCTCTATCAGACGCTCTCCTGCCGCCTCTGGTCCCGCTCCGCCTTTTACCAGTCCGGGGGGGCCTACGGGTTCCGCGACCAGCTGCAGGACGTCATGGCGCTGTTGGTGGCGCGGCCCGATCTCGCGCGCGCCCACATCCTGCGGGCCGCCGCGCGGCAATTCCCCGAGGGCGACGTCCAGCATTGGTGGCATCCCCCCACCGGGCGCGGCGTACGGACGCGGATCTCCGACGACCTCCTGTGGCTGCCGTATGCGGTGGTGCGGTATCTCGCCGTGACCGAGGACCGGCACGTGCTCGACGAGACGATCCCATGGCTCCGGGGTCCGGCGCTCGACGCGGACGAGCAGGAGCACTACTTCGAACCCGACGTATCCGATGACCGCTCGACCCTGTTCGAACATTGCGCGCGGGCGTTGGATCGCAGTCTCGACGTAGGCAGTCACGGTCTCCCCTTGATCGGCGCGGGCGACTGGAACGACGGGATGAACCGCGTCGGTCATGCGGGTCGGGGAGAGAGCGTGTGGCTGGGGTGGTTTCTCCAGGTGGTACTGCGCGAGTTCGCCGGGATCGCCGATGGCCGTGCCGACCGGGAGCGGGCGGCCCGGTGGCGCCAGCGGGCCGACGCGCTGGCAACGTCGTTGGAGCGCGAAGCGTGGGATGGCGACTGGTACAAGCGGGCGTTCTTCGACGACGGGACGCCGCTCGGATCGGCGCAGAACGACGAGTGTCAGATCGATTCGATCGCCCAGTCCTGGGCGGTGCTGTCCGGCGCCGGCGATCCCGACCGGGCGCGCCAGGCCATGGAATCCGTTGAACGACGGCTGGTCCGTCGGGCCGACCGGCTCCTGCTGCTCTTCTCCCCGCCGTTCGACCGGACCCCCCACGACCCCGGCTACATCAAAGGCTATGTGCCCGGCATCCGGGAGAACGGTGGGCAGTACACTCACGCCGCGATCTGGTCGGTCATTGCCTTTGCGCAGCTGGGTGAGGGCGACAAGAGCGTCGAGCTCTTCAGCCTGCTCAATCCGATTCACCATGCGAGCCGTCGCGCGAGCGCGCACCGGTACAAGGTGGAGCCCTACGTGATCGCCGCCGATGTCTATGCCGCACCCGCCCACGTCGGTCGGGGAGGATGGACGTGGTACACGGGAGCGGCCGGCTGGCTCTACCGCGCGGGACTGGAGTCGATTCTGGGATTCCGCAAACGCGGGGCGGCGCTCGCGATCGATCCGTGCATTCCCCATGATTGGAAACGCTTCGAGATCGTCTATCGCCATGGTGCCACGCGCTATCGGCTTCTGGTCGAGAATCCGGAGCGCGTCTGTCGCGGGGTGGCCAGCATCAGTCTCGACGGGACCCCTCTGTCGGCAGGCGCGCTGGTTCCCCTCGCCGACGACGGGCTCGAGCACCAGGTCCACGTCGTGCTCGGGTAGGCACGGCCGCCCGCGGCAGCTCCTTTCCCTCTCACCGCATCGTTGCCAGGTGCCGTCACAGGGCGAACGCGCGATGATCGTGTGCACCGACAACGTGGAGTTCGGCGAGCGGATCGCCCCCCGGAGCATGGGCCCGTGGACCACGCCGCCGCCGGTGTTGCCAGGGGGTGACGCGTTCGCCACGCGGCTGTTCGGCGCCCGGCCGTGGTATGTCGCGTCCACCTCGGCGGAGACGCGCTGGCCCTGTCTCTTCGCGGCCGAGTCGGCCGATCGGTCCCAGTTCGACACGCTGGTCTCCCTGAGTCGTGAGGGCGCGGACCTCCCCGACGGGATCGCGTGTCTGGCCGGCGCGGGCCGAGGACTGCACGGCCAGCGCGGGCGTCCCTGGGCCGCGTTGTCCGGCAACCTGCATCTCTCGCTTTGGCTCACCCCACCGGCACACGCCGTCCGGTCGCCCATCGCGATCCTGGCCCTCGGCGCCGTCTCGGTGGTGGAGGCGATCGACGGACTCCCCGGACTCACCGGGCGGGCCGGCATCAAGTGGGTGAACGACATTCTGCTCGATGGGGCCAAGGTCTGCGGCATCCTCACGCACGTCGAGACTCGGGCCACCGGGATCCGGGCGATCCTGGGCATCGGCCTCAATGTCGAGGTCGTGCCCGACGTGCCACCGACGCCTTTCGTGCCGGCGGTCACCGCGCTCCGTGCGGCGGCGACCGACCCCGAGGCCTGCCGACTGGGCCGGGTCTTACACCGACTCCTCGCGGCGTTGGGCCGCAACGACGAGCTGCTGCGAGCCGACGGCCCTGACCGCCTGTTCGCCCGCTACCGGGAGCGCTCGCTGGTGCTCGGGCGCGACGTGGCCCTCTATGGAGAATCCGGGGATTCCCCGCCCTGCGTGCTGGCGGAGGGGCGCGTGGCCGGGCTCGGCCCGCAGCTGGAATTGCTGCTCGACGGGCAGCCGCGGCCGTTTACGACCGGCCGGTTGATCTTGCGTCCCCGCTAGTCACCGTCGGTTGCCCGAGCGGGGACTCGCCGTTCGTTGTTGGGTGCCCAGCGCTCCGGTGCGGACGAGACCGACGGGCCGGTGAATCCGCTCATGGCCGCGATGGGCCCGAACGTGGCGGGCGTGATCGGGTCGGTGGTGGTGGCGGGCGTGTGTCTTGCGCTGCTGGGCCGAGCGCCGAGGCCCCGCGACCGTGTGGGCCGCGCGAGGCCTCGGCGCTCTGCCGGATTCGTTCAGCGGTCGATGCGCCGCACCTCACTCCCGCCGCCCACGCGGGGCACCGCGGGCGAGGTCGCCTGACGGGCAGGCCACACCATTGGATCCGCCGACCGCGCCAGCGTCGTGCCGGATCCACCAGCCGCCGCCCACCGCAGGGCGTTCCCCCACAGGCGATAGAAATCCCCCGAGTAATTGCCATAGACCGGGTACTGCGGTGCTACCGAGATGCCGACGATCCGCTGGCCCATGGATCCGATCCGGTACCCGACGAGCGGGTCGTTCACCCCGCCCGTACAGGTCTGGCACGCATCCGACCATCTCGCCAGCACGGTCGTGCCAGACTTGGCCGCGACGCCGCCGTGATAGCTGTGGACCCGGAGTGCCGTCACGCCCGCGGTCATCGGGTGCGCCACGATCGAGGCGACGTCGAGGCTGTCCGCCCGGTACTCCGACCCGTAGGGGGCCGTGAACGGATCGAGCGCCTCGAGCGCCCCCCACCCGGGCTCAGTGAAGTTCGGGTTGTCGCTGCGCTCCTGCCAGTAGAACGTGCCCAGCACCACGTTGCCCCCGCCCGCGACGTATGCGCCGACCGAGTCGCCCACGTTGATGGCATTGGCGAACAGGCCGTCCTCGAACAGCAGGACCACGTCATACTGGTTCAGGAACGCCACGCTCGGGGTCTGCGCGCTCACGGTGAGCGTGTCGTACGTGAGGTTCGCCGTGCGGACGGAGAACGAGTCCAGGATCGCGCCGTTGCCCGTACGGTAATTGGAAAGTACCAGCACCGCGGGGGTGAAGACGGTGACCGAGGCGGTGCCCGAAATGCCGTCGGCCGTCGCCGCGATCTCCGCAACGCCGTCCGCCACGCCGGTCACGAGGCCGTCGGCGTCCACCGTCGCCACGGCCGCATTGCGGCTCTCCCAAGTCACGGTCCGGTCGGTCAGGACGTTGCCATTCCCGCCGAGCGCGCTGGCGGCGAGCCGCACGGTATCCGTCACCACGATCCTCGCCTGAATGGGAGTCACGGCGACGGACTGGACGCTTTCGCCGCAGCCAAGCCAGGCGAAAGAGAGGAGAAGACCGAGTGTGGGAAGAACCGCTGGGCGCATGAAAACTGCCTCCTTGGGGGGGGACCCGAATGCCGGGGAGCCTTCGCGGCATCCCTCCGACATTAGTCGGAATTGAAGCGACGAACCCTCTAATATATAAAATCACGCGCGATCGAGCAAGAGAACGAGGCGCTATTCCTTCATAACTTCCCCTCCCTCAACCAGGTCCCGCTTCGTCACCGGGCGTCAGTGTCACACGCTCCCGTGGTGGACCGTGCACGAGCCCGAGGCCGCGGAGCTGCAGCCCGACACGGTGCAGCAGACCTGTTCGACCAGGGATGGCGGGCATGCTGGCCCGGACGCGGTTCCCCGGCGGGGACCTGGCGGACTCCTGCAAGCGGGTTACGGGGGCGATGGGGAAGCGGGTTGCGGGGTTGCGCCGACTCGCGACGTGACGGCCGCGTCGCGGCCGCGTGAACCTACCACCGAGGTGCAACGTCACGAGGGCGTCCCGGACGCGCTCACCGGGACCCTGTTCGCTCACCGAGGGTCACCCCGAAGGTCGCGCACCCGTGGCGCGCCGCCGCCCGGGGTCACCGGGGCCGAGGCCTGCATCACGATGCATTCCTCCCCGCCGTAGCGGCGCACGTCGTCGATGTCGCCCACGTCGATGGCACTGGTACCGGTGATGTTGTCGCCGGTGCTGTAAAACTCGTAATAGGTCCCATCGGTGAACACGAGAAACACCTGTCCCACCGGCCGGTCGAGGCGCTTCTTCACGACGACGTGCGCGATGGTCTTGCCGATGATGCCGGGGACGGCGTCGGCCATCTCGTTCCAGCCGGCCTTGGCAAAGGTGGGCAGCGTCTGGTCGCTCAATGCGTGCCTCCTTCTCTCGTCACGCCGTCAGTCCCGCCCGTTCCCGGATGGACGTCGCGAGCGCCGTGAGCTGCTCCTTGGTGTGCCCCTCGAAGTGCCGGCCGCAGACGCCGGCGTACGCGCCGCACAGCGTCCGGCACGCGGTTCCCCGCACGGCCTGGTCCGCCATGTGGAACAGGACATGGTCCTCCTTGGCGATGTGGCCGCGGATGAGGTTCACGTACCCGGCGGCGGCGTTCCGCAGCGTGGCCCGGGCGCGCTCGTCGCCCTCCCGCGCGCTCGCGAGCGCTCCGGCCATGTGCCGCGCGAACTCTCGGCCCTGGCGGTGCTCCTCGAGCATCACGGCGATCGGCCCGCGGTCCCGCGGCAGGCCCGTCTTCTCGAGCTCCGGGAACAGCAGATCCTCTTCCTTGCCGTGGTGACAGGCGTCGGCGAACAATCGGATGAACGTGAGGGCATCGCCGAACGCCCCGAAGTTCCAGCGCCCCGCCTCGGCTTCGGTGACGAGGGCTTCCAGGGCGTCGGCGACGGCGAGGATGACCACGTGCTCGTCGCGCAGGCGCGAGGTGGGGGTTTCCGCGGTAGCGTCGGTCATGGCAGAACTCCTGGGTGGCAGGCCGCCGGTCGCGGTGGCGAGCGACTCGGCTCACGCACGTGGCATTCGGCTGGCGGCACCTGATCATACGTCCGAAGGGCGCGCCGGGGAAACGGCCTTTCGTCGCGCCCGGCCCGGTGTCAGCCCATCCGGACCATGACCCACCCGGCGCCCGGACCGTCGGACGCTCTCGGAGTTGATGTCGCGCGGTAGGACGTCGCTCATCGCTCCGGCCGCCCCTGGCGGTTACCTTGGGGTAGTCGGGAAACCCCAGCCGAGGAGTGCACCCATGCGACGCATCGTGCCGGTGGTGATGATCGCGGCCCTGGTGGTGGGGCTGGCGGGCTGCGCGACCAAGACCCAGACGGGAGCCGTTGTGGGCGCTGGTGGCGGGGCGGTCATCGGTGCCGTCATCGGGAAGGCAGCCGGCAACACCGCGGCCGGCGCGGTCATCGGTGCGGCCGTGGGCGGTGCCGCCGGGGCCATCATCGGCAACTACATGGATCGGCAGGCCGCCGAGATGGAGCGGGATCTCGCAGGTGCCCGGGTCGAACGCATCGGCGAGGGCATCAAGATCACGTTCGGCAGCGGCCTGCTGTTCGACGTGGATCGCGCCGATCTCCGGCCCGCGGCGCAGGCGGAGCTGGTCAAGCTGACCCGCATCCTCCAGAAGTACGACGACACGAACGTTCTGGTCGAAGGCCATACCGACGCCACGGGCAGCGAGGCGTACAACATGGAGCTGTCGCTGCGCCGGTCCTCGTCCGTCGCGACCTTCCTCGCACGACAGGGCGTCCTGGCCGGCCGGTTGAGCGCGGTCGGGTATGGAGAACTGCAACCGATCGCGAGCAACGAAACCGTGCCGGGCCGCCAGCAGAACCGGCGCGTCGAGGTCGCGATCTGGGCCAACGACGATCTCAAGGCCGCGGCCAAGCGCCAGGCGCAGGACTAGCCGGGTCCGAGCGGCACCCGAGACCGATCGCGCACGAAGGGGGGGCGTATGCGACTGCTGCTCATCAATCCCCGGTTTCCCGAGAGTTTCTGGAGCTTCAAGTGGGCGGTTGATCACGTGCTCCCTGGGAAGCGGGCCATCAACCCGCCGCTGGGCCTGGCCACGCTGGCGGCCCTGTGCCCCGCCGATTGGGACGTGTCCATCGTGGACGAGAACATCGCGTCGCTGCCGCTCGCGCCCGAGGCGGACATCGTGGGCATCTGCGGGATGGGCGTGCAGGTTGGCCGGCAGCGGGAGCTGCTGGCCTACTACCGGAAGCGCGGCCATCACGTGGTGGCCGGTGGCAGCTACGCGTCGCTCTGCCCCGAGCAGTACGAGGGCCTGGCGGACACGGTCGTCGCCGGCGAAGCCGAGTATGTGTGGCCCGAGTTCTGCCGCGACGTCGAGCGGGGACAGCCGCAACCGCTGTACCAGGAAACCGGCGTCGTGGCCCTCGAGGACTCGCCGGTCCCCCGCTTCGATCTGCTGGATCTGCCCAAGTACCGGGCCGTGAGTCTGCAGTTTTCCCGCGGCTGCCCGTTCCGCTGCGAGTTCTGCGACATCATCGTGATGTTCGGGCGGAAGCCGCGCACCAAGGCGCCGGCGCAGGTCGGGCGGGAGCTGGACGCTCTGCGGCGGCTCGGCGCCCGCAGTGTCTTCTTCGTGGACGACAACCTCATCGGCGACAAGCCCGCCGCCAAGGTGCTGTTGCGCTTCCTGGCCGCGTATCAGCGCGAGCACGGACACCCCTTCCACTTCGGGACGGAGGCGTCCGTCAACCTGGCCCAGGACCCGGAACTGCTCGAGCTGTTCCGCGCGGCCAACTTCGGGTGGGTCTTCATGGGGATCGAGTCGCCGGACGAGGCCAGCCTCAAGGAGACGCTCAAGTTCCAGAACACCCGCCAGGACCTGCTCACCTCGGTGCGCACCCTCTACGCCCACGGGATCGACGTCTTCGCCGGCTTCATCCTCGGGTTCGACCACGACACGACCGGGTCGTTCGGGCGCCAACACCGGTTCATCACCGACGCGGGGATCCAGGCGGCAATGATCGGCCTGCTGCAGGCGACGCCGAAGACGCCGCTCTACGAGCGGCTGGCGGCGGACGGGCGGATCCTGCCGGACACCGACAGCTCGGACAACACGAAGCTGTGGACCAACGTCGTTCCAAAGGGGATGAGCTTCACCGAACTGGTCGCCGGCTACCGGGACGTCTACCACCGGCTGTTCGACGACCGCGGCATCGCCGCCCGGATCCGCAACAAGCTCCGCTACCTCAGGAAGCCCGTGGTCACCCGTCGATACCCGTTCGTGGAGACGCTGACCATCATGCTGCGGTTCCTGACGCATGGGCTGCTCGCGGCGAGGGTTTCGCGCAGCGTGCAGTTCGTTCGATCGGTGCCCTGGTGGCGGCCGCGCCTCGTCCCGCAGGCCGTGACCGACTGGATCGTAGGGCTCTCCATGCAGGACTACATCGACCGGCATTTCGAGCCGGTCGGCGAGTCCGCGCATCGCGTGGCCCAGGAGTACCTGCGGAGGCTGGAGCGGGTGTTCGCGCGGTACCGGGAGGCCGGCGCGTTGGACATCTCGCTGGGCGACGCCCGGAACGCGGCGGGCACGCTCTCCCTCCGCCTGAAGGGCTGGTTGGACCGCGGGTTCTTCAATCGGGCGGCGCGCCACCTGGAGGACGCGTTGCGTGACACCAGCGCGTACGTGAGCCTGCGCGTGGACCACCTGCACGACGCGCACGTGCGGCACTGGCAGCGGTTGCTGCGCCGCTTGTCGCGCTACGGCGACCGGGTGGAGATCGTCCTGAGCGAGACCTTGCGGTATCGACTCCGGGTGGATTCGTCCGTGTTCACCCTCAGGTTCGAGGGGTGAGTCTCCCGTGACCTCGAGCACCAGCGGGGCATCGACGTGAGCGACAAGATCGGCGTAGGACTCATCGGCTCGCAGTTCATCTCCACGATTCACGCGGAAGCCCTGCGACGGGTCGCCGACGCCAGGATGGTGGCGGTGATGTCCCCCACCGAGGGCCACGCCCGGGATTTCGCGGCGACCTACGGCATCCCGCACCATTTCACGTCGCTCGACCGGCTCCTGGCCATGGACGAGGTCGAGATGGTGGTGGTCGGCGCCCCCAACTTTCTGCACTGCGACATCACCCTCGCGGCCGCGCAGGCCGGCAAGCACGTGGTGATGGAGAAACCGCTGTGCATGAACCTGGCGGAAGCGGATCGCATGATCGACGCCTGCAAACGGGCGCAGGTCAAGCTGATGTATGCCGAGGAGCTGTGCTTCACGCCCAAGTACGTCCGTCTCAAGGCGCTGCTGGACGAAGGGGCGCTGGGGAAGCCGGTTCTGCTCAAGCAATCGGAGAAACACGACGGGCCGCATGCCGCGCATTTCTGGGACGTGGAGCGGTCGGGCGGTGGGGTTACGATGGATATGGGGTGCCACGCCATCGCGTTCTTCCGGTGGCTCAACGGCGGGAGCCCCATCACGTCCGTCTACGCCCAGATGAGCACGAGCGTCCATGGCGCGAAGACCAAGGGTGACGACAACGCAATCCTCATCCTCGAATTCGTGAACGGCGTCCTCGCGGTGGCCGAGGAGAGCTGGACCAAGCTCGGCGGGATGGACGACCGGGCGGAGATCCACGGTTCAGAGGGCGTGGCCTACGCCGACGTGCTTCAGGGCAACTCGATCCAGACATACAGTAAACGCGGCGTGGGGTATGCCGTCGAGAAAGCGGGCAGCACGGTCGGGTGGAGCTTCACGATGTACGAGGAGGTCTGGAACTACGGATTTCCGCAGGAGCTCGAGCATTTCGTGCACTGCGTGAAGCACGACGAGCCTCCGTTGCTGACCGGCGAAGACGGCAAGGCGGTGCTGGAGGTGGTCTTCGCGGCCTACGCATCCGCGGGCACCGGACGGAAAGTGATGCTGCCCTTCGCGACGGACGTCGACAAACCGTACAAGCTCTGGAAACAGTAGCTCTCAGTCCCGATGCACATCATCGACTGCGACGACTACGAACACTTGAGCGTCCAGGCCGGGGCGCTCGTCATCGGGGCAGTCGAGAAGCGGAACGACCTGTTGTTGTGTGCGGCGACCGGCCACTCGCCACGCGGCGTGTATGCCGAGCTGGTCAAGAAGTCGGACACGGACAGGCGGTTTTTCGATCACTTGCGCGTCGTGCAGCTGGACGAGTGGGGCGGGATTCCCTCCACCCATCCCGCCTCCTGCGAGCATTACCTCCGCACTCGGCTGCTGGAACCGCTGGCCATTCCGCCGGACCGCTATCTGTCGTTCTCCTCGGCGGCCCCCGACCCTGCCGTCGAGTGCGAGCGAGTCCAGGCGGAGTTGGCGCACCGCGGGTCGATCGACGTGTGCGTCCTGGGGATGGGCAGCAACGGTCATGTCGGGTTCAACGAGCCCGGGCCCTCGCTGATCCCCCACTGCCACGTGGCGCAGTTGTCCGAGGCGTCCCGCCGCCATGCCATGGCCCGCTCCCTGGATCCCGCACCGGAATTCGGTCTCACGCTCGGTCTGCGGGAGATTCTCGCGTCGAGGCGAATCGTGCTCTTGGTGGCGGG
>JAOTWJ010000256.1 GCA_029862925.1 Gemmatimonadota bacterium | reverse complement strand
CCGTCAGCGGATACAGCACCCCGGCGGCGAGCGGGATGCCCAGGACGTTGTAGATGAACGCGAAGAAGAGATTCGTCCGGATGGTGCGCATCGTGCGCCGCGACAGTTCGATGGCGGTGACCACCGCGCCCACATCCCCCCGAATGAGCGTGATGTCGGAGGCTTCGATCGCGACGTCGGTGCCCGTGCCGATGGCGATGCCGACATCGGCCTCGGCCAGCGCCGGGGCATCGTTGATCCCGTCCCCGACCATCGCCACGGTCCGCCCCAGCTGGCGGAGTCGGCGAATCTGGTCCGCCTTGTCGGCGGGGGCCACCTCGGCGATCACGTGCTCGATGCCGAGTTCCTTCCCCACGAGCTTCGCGGCCACTTTCGTATCCCCGCTCAGCAGGTAGAGGTCGAATCCCATGTCGCGCAACTGCTGCAGCGCGGGCCGCGCACTCGGCTTCACCGCGTCGGCCAGCACCAGCAGCCCCTGTGCCGTGTCGTTCACGACTACCACGATCGGGGACCGGCCGGCGAGAATGTGCGCGTCGGCGTCCGCCCCGAGCGACCCCAGACCGATGCTCCGTTCGCGGGCGTGCCGCACGCTGATGACTTCCACGAGGAACTTGTTGACGATCCCGCGGGCTCCCCGGCCCTCCATCGCCACGAACCGTTCCACGGGCGGGACGTCGACGGACTTCGCGACGGCCGCGTCGACCACGGCCTGGGCAATGGGATGCTCCGAGCGCGCCTCGACCGCCGCGGCCAGCCGCAGGATCTCCTGCGGCGCCACGGTTGTCCCGTCCGACCGCTTCGCCCCGAGCACGTGGGTGACGGTCGGCGCCCCCTCGGTCACGGTGCCCGTCTTGTCGAACACGATCGTGTCGATCCGCTGGAGGGTCTCCAGTGCCTGCCCGCCGCGGATGAGCACGCCCTGGCGCGCTCCCTCGCCTGTCCCCACCATGATGGCCGTCGGCGTGGCGAGCCCCAGCGCGCACGGACACGCGATCACTAACACCGTCACCAGCGCCACGGTCGCGAACACGAGCTGCGGCGCCGGACCGACCACGAACCAGACGACGAACGCCGCGATCGCCACGGCGATGACGATGGGGACGAAGACACCCGCCACCTTGTCGGCCAACGCCTGCACCGGGGCCTTCTCGCCCTGCGCTTCTTCCACCAGCCGCACGATCTGGGCGAGCGCCGTGTCCTTGCCCACCGCCCGAGCCTCGAACGTCACCGACCCCGTGTTGTTGATCGTGCCGCCGACGACTTCGTTCCCCGGGCTCTTTTCGACCGGCAGCGGCTCTCCGGTGAGCATGGCCTCGTTCACGGACGTGTACCCCTCGACGATGACGCCGTCGACGGGGATGGTCTCCCCCGGCCGGACGAGCACGCGGTCGCCGACCTGGACGTCTTCGATCGGCACGTCCTGATCTTCCCCGTCGCGCTGGACCCGTGCCGTCTTGGGTCGCAGGCTGAGGAGCGACCGGATCGCCGCCGAGGTCTGGCTCTTGGCACGCGATTCGAGGAACCGACCCAGGAGGATGAACGCCACGATGAAGTTGACGGCCTCGTAATACACGTCGGCCGACAGGCCCGCCGCTGCGAACCATCCGGGGAACAGCGTCGCGATCACCGAATAGGCGAAGGCCGCGCCCGTGCCCACCGCGATCAGGGTATTCATGTCGGCGGTGCGGTGGCGGAATCCGCTCCACGCACCGCGATAGAACTGGCGCGCGCTCCACCACAGCACCGGGATCGTCAGGGCGAGCATCGCGAGCTTGAGCAGTTGCGGATGCTGGTCGGCGAAGGCGTACAGACCCGGTAGCAGCCCACGGAACAGTCGGTCGAGCGGGTGCATCAGCCGCGCGACGAGGTCATGCTCGCCCTTTCCGGAACTGCCCATCATGAGCGGCATCGAGCCGAGCATCGTGGCGGCGGCGGCCACGCCGGCCACGATCAGCTTCCCCAGTAACGTCCGCTGCTCGCGGCGGCGCGCCAGCCGTTCCCGCTCCACCGGATCCTGCTCCGGAATGGGCTCCGCGACCGTGAAGCCGGCGCGCGTCACCGCCGCTTCGAGTTCCTGGGCCGACACGAGGCCGGGCACATACTCCACGCGCATCGTCTCGAGGGCCTGGTTCGCCGTTGCCACCAGCACGCCCCGCAGGGTCGCGAGTTCGTTCTCGAGTCGCGCGGTGCCGGTGGCGTAATGCAGCCCTTCGATCCCGAACTCGACGGTGGCCTTGCCGCAGTCGTAGCCGACCTCGCGCACGGCCTGCACCAGCGTCGCCACCGGCGGTCCCCCATCCGCGAGCGTGAGGGTCGCCCGCCCAGTCGCGTAGTTCACGTTCGCGTCGAGTACGCCGGGCGCTCGCGCGAGGCGGTCCTGCACGGTGACGGCGCAGGCCCCGCACGTCATGCCTTCGATCGGCAGCGTGATGCGGCTAGGCATGCTTGTCGTGGCCGCGGCCCAGGTTCAGGCGCGCCGCGTCCCGTCCCACTTGGGCGACGACGCGCCCCTCGGGACCCGGGGGACCACAACGGAACACATAGTCGCCCGGCTGCGTGGGGGTGAATTCCACCGGCGTGGCCTCGAACGGCGGCAGGGACCGGCGAATGTCGAGCCCCTCGAACACGAGCTCCCCGGAGCAGGCCGCCGTCTCCTCGCGGTAAAACACGAGGCGAACCGGCCGGCCGATCTCGACCGGGATCGTGTCCGGCTCGAACCCGTGCCTCACGCGCACCCGGATTTCCTGGACGCCGCCGGGCGGCGCGACGTCACGCACGGGCGGCGCCAGGAAATACCACAACTCCCAGCCGATGAGCCCGGTTCCGAGGACGATCACGGCAACGTCAGCGGCGTTCACGCCTGTTCGTAGTCGTAGTACTCGACCCCGAGGTGCGTGATCTGCGCTTCGCCCATGAGCCATCGGAGCGTGTTCTTCAGTTTGGTGTGCTGAATGAACAGATCATGCTCGGGCGGCACCGTCGGCGCGGCCATGGGGCTCTTGAAGTAGAAAGACAGCCACTCCTGAAT
>JAOTWJ010000079.1 GCA_029862925.1 Gemmatimonadota bacterium | reverse complement strand
GGGCCGCAGCGCTTCGACCACCACCGGATCGATGGTCGCCGGCTCGCGCAGCTCGGCAAAGGTCGGGATCAGCACGCGCCGGGCTCGGCACGTCTCCACCGCGTGCCGGCGGCCGACCTCGTGCATCGCGCTCATGGCGCCTGTCATGTGGCCGTCCTCACCCCGGTCTCCGTCGACTCAGGACCCGAGAAACCTAGTGCCCCACCGGAGCGCGTGAAAGCGCTCCCACAGGGGGCCGGCGCGCCGGCGTGCCCGCGCCGCGAGCGCTTCGAGATCCACGGCGACGTGTCGAAAGTCCTCGAGCAGGATCCGCCCGCGCGCGACGGTGTGGCGAACGGGGGCGTCCGCTGCCCCGTACAGGAGATGCCCAACGGCGTTTCCGGTCTCGAGCGGCGTCGGCGGGGGCGCATCGACCACGATGACGTCCGCCGGCGCCCCGGGGGTGAGCTCCCCGAGCTGCGGCTCGTCGAAGAACCGGCGGGCGACGCGGGCGTTGGTCGCCAGCAGACGGCGGATCTCCTCAAAACCAACGCCGGGATCGCGTCGCGCCGCCCGCTGCATGAGGACGCCGAGGCGCAGTGCGCGCAGGATCGAGCCGGACATGCCGTCCGTGCCGAGGCCCACCGTGCAACCCGCGTCCGCGGCACCCGCCACATCCAGAACGCCCACCCCGTTGTTCGCATTCGATTCCGGATTGTGGATGAGCACCGCGTCGTGCGCGGCGATGGTCTCGTACTCCGCCCGCTCGAGATGAATCCCGTGGGCCAGGAGGCTGCGCGCGTCGAGCAGGCCGTGGGCCTGCAGGCGCTGCACCGGGCCCGCCCCGAACTGCTCCTGCGAGTACCGCACGTCGAGCGGGTCTTCGGCGACGTGGATGTGGCACCCGGCCTCGGCGGGCCGCCGCCGCGCCGCCTCGGCGAGCGTCTCGTCGCGCAGCGTGAAGCTCGCGTGCAGACCCAGCGTCCCGCGGATACGCCGGTGCCCGCGGGTGGCGTCGATGAACCGCAGATTCTCCGCGAGGCCGGCGGCGGCCCCCGCCGGGCCGTTCCGGTCGGTCACCTCGTAGCAGAGCACCGCCGACAGGCTGCAGGCGTCCGCCGCCTCGGCGATGATGTCGAGGCTCCCGGGAATGGCGTTCGGGGACGCGTGGTGATCGAACACCGTCGTGCACCCCGCCCGGATGCAGTCGGCGAGCGCGAGCTCGGCGGAGACGCGGATGGTCTCGGCATCCAGCGCCCGATCCAGCCGCCACCACAACCGGTCCAGCACCTGGCCGAAATCGGCGAG
Organism: Gemmatimonadota bacterium; assembly: GCA_029862925.1. GTDB lineage: Bacteria > Gemmatimonadota > Gemmatimonadetes > Gemmatimonadales > GWC2-71-9 > JAOTWJ01. Next base: position 12,107 of record JAOTWJ010000079.1, on the reverse strand, counting down.
GGATGTCCCGGGGTCGAGGCCGCGGGCGAGGGCCGAGTAGAAGTGATGGTGGAGGTTCACCAGGCCCGGCAGGATGAGGCCGCCGCGCGCATCGAGCACACGCGCCCCGGGATATCCGCGGCGCACCTCTGCCTGCCGGCCGACCGCCACGATGCGCGCGTCCTCCCACGCGACCGCGCCATCGGCGATCACGACCGGGCGGTCGTCATCCTGCCCCAGCGCCCCGCCGAACACGGTACCGTTGGCGACGAGCAGGGTCCCGCTCATGCCGTCCCCGCCGGATTGACGACGTTCGGCACGCGTGACGTGAAGATGTTCTCCCACGCCGTGCGCATCCGCCACAGCAGCGCCGTGTCGACGGCCACGTCCGGCTCGGTCTCGCCCGACAGGACGTCGAGTCCGGGCCATGTCACGTCGAGCCGCACTCCCGGCCCGACGATCGTGGCGCGTCCGGTCTCCGGCAGCGGGGCGGCGCGCCACACGGTCCCGTCGAGCCGGGCATGGAGCACGCCGTCCTCACGGCAGAACCCGTCGAGGTCCGCACAGCGCTCGAAATCGGCGCGCGAGCCGAACAGCCGCTCCTTCACCACGAAGGGGGCCCCCTGTTCCGGACAGTACACCTCGCAGTTCGAGCACGCGTTGCATGCCCCTTCGTAGACCGCCAGCTGGTGGGCTTCGCCGATCGTGAACCCCGCCCCGGGCTCGCGCCGCAGACCAGCGGGCCCGGCCCGCACGCGCTCCGTCGGAACGTCGACGGGACGGACCTCGTAGGCGAACATCGCGTCGTTGGGGCACGCGGGTATGCACAGATCGCAATTGATGCAGTCGTAGCGCGCGAGCGTGCGCTCGAGCCGCCGGGGACCCTTGGCGTTGGCGCGGGCATGGTACCGCGCGTCATCGGTCAGGGCGCCCACGATCTCCCGCCCGTTGCGCCGACCCGCGCCGGCGATCACCGCCGACACGAGCCGCTCGGGATCGAGGCCGTGGGCCCTGGCGAGCGTCCGGAGCGCGGCCGGGAGTTTGTCCGGTCGCTCCCGCGCGACCGCCGTGATCGACTCGCGCGCACTCGCCCCCACGGCCTTCCCCACCTCGTCCTGCGCGAGCGCCTCCTCGACGGCCGCCGCCCCATGACCGCCGGCCGCCACCACATAAGCCTCGCGCGTGGTCACGCCGAGCTGCGTCATGGCGCGCCCGAGGGCCCGCAGGTAGGCCGGCAGACGGCCGTAGCCACCCTGGCGGAGCAGATCCGTGCACGTCGTCACCGGCGCCATGCCACAGGCCACCGCGGAGGGGAAGTTGGTGGCGTCGATGCCGGCCGAGAAGGAGACGGGGAACGCGAAGCCCGCGTCCTCCCGCACGCGCTGCATCAGTGTCATCGCAATCACATGCAGCGGCGGTCCCGACAGGTACATGTAGGGGTCGGTCTGCGTCGGGAAGATGTCCGGCGCGTTTTCCACCACGAGCGTGTTGGTGAACTTGGCCCCGATGGTGGTGCCGCACCGCGCGGCGACCGCGCGGAGCCGGTGGAGGATGGCGAGCGCGTCACCGTACTGCAGGTCCTGGTCGAAGGCCTCACGCCGCAGGGCGAACTGTCGGTACCCCAGACGCTCGTGCAGGAGGTGTTCGACCTCCTCGAACCCCAGCAGTGTGGGATTCAGCTTGACGATCGTGCTGAGCCCGCGCACCTCGAGCAGATGGCGGGCGATCGCTTCGATCTGCTCCGCGGGACATCCGTGGAACGTCGAGAGCGTGACCGCGTCGGCGAGCGGCGAGGGCGGGGCCAGATCACGATAAGGCGTGAGCTCGCCGTCCAGCTGCGATCGCAGCTCGTCGTACAACCGGTCGGGCGCGCGCAAGGTATCGAGGAACCGCGTGACCTTCGCGGACCGGATGCCCTCCAGGTCGTAGCCGACGCTGATGTCGAACACCGTGTCGAGCTGGGCGGACGCCACGTCGTGCAGTACCCCGAAAGCCCGGGTCGTTTGGAGGATGGCGATGAGGTAGGCGGCCTTCGCGTACTCCCGGGCCGACTCCTCCACGCGGAGCTCCTGCGACCATTCCACGTTGAGCCCGACGTTGGGAACGTGGATGCACGGGCGGGGGATGTCGAGGCGGTCATTGACCTGGACCGTCTTGAGCTCGAGGATCCGCGCGCCCGCGAGCCACGCGAGGACGAGGTTCTGCGCCAGCTGCGTGTGCGGGCCGGCCGCCGGACCGACCGGGGTGGCCGCCCGCCGGCCCGCGTGGCTCGTGCCGAAATCGAGCCCGGCCTCCGGGTGGAACCACTTGCGGACGGGCAGATCGAAGATCGCCTCGCTCGCCTCGAGCTCGGACCGCATCCGGCGCACGAGGTCCGCGAACGGGATCGGCACCAGCTCGGCTATGGTCTCACCGCTCCCCCGCGGCGTCCGCGGAATCCGGCATCAGGTGGAGCGCCGGCTCTTGGGGACGGAAGCCGCGGCCGCCGGCGCGTCGGTCATCGGTAGCCGCACGCGACGGATCCCGTCGTAGGCGTGGAGGGCAGCCGCCACCGCGCCGGCCGTCGGCACGAGCCCGATCTCCCCGACTCCTTTGGCGCCGTACCCACCAATTTCGTCGGGCACCTCGACCAGGATCACGTCGATTTCCGGCGTGTCCTTGGCCCGCACGATCCCCAGATCGCGCAACAGGAGCGACACGGGCCAACCGTCCACGCACGGCAGGTCCTCCGACAGGGCGTAGCCGAGTCCCATGTGCACGGACCCCTCGAGCTGACCGGCGCACTGGAGCGGATTGATGGCGCGCCCCACATCGTGCGCGGCCACCACGCGCTGCACCCGACCGTCGTCGTCGAGCACGACCACCTGCGTCGCGTAGCCGAACGTCAGGTGCGTCTTGGGGTTCTCCACGGCCGTTCCCGGCTTGACGGTGAAGGCGCACACGTACTCGCCCGGGTACGTCCGCCCCGCCAGACCCTGGAGGGGACGCTCGGCGAGGTCCGCCGCCAGTTTCTGCGCGGCGACGCGGGCGGCGGCCGTTCCCAGCGCGGTGGCCCGGGACGCGGTGGTCATGCCGCACACGACCTCGTCATCGCTCACCGCGCGCACCCGCACCGCGGCCGGATCGAGCCCGGTCTCCTCGTGCACCACCTGGCGCAGCACGGTGAAGAGCCCCTGCCCCATCTCGGTATACCCGGTGCGCAACTCGACTTCGCCGCCGTCCAGCACGTGCAGCACGACGCGACCGGCGTCCTCCTGGCCGTTGCCGATGCCCGTGTTCTTGATGCCGCATGCAATGCCGGCATAGCGAGCGTCCTTGTAGACCCCTTTCACCGCTTCGAGCGTCTGGCGAATCCCGCAACTCGCGGTCATGACCTGGCCCGTGGCAAACGCGTCTCCCGGCGCCAGCACGTTCCGCTCGCGAATGTCGTAGCCGTCCACCCCCACGCGCTCGGCGAGCAGATCCATGACCCCCTCGATGGCGAACGCCGCCTGATTGGCGCCGAAGCCACGCATGGCGCCGCTGGGCGGGTTGTTGGTGTAGACGGTCTTGGCCTCGATGTCGACATGCGGCACTCGGTACGGGCCGCAGGAATGTCCTGCCGCCCGTTCCAGCACCTTGGCTCCCACCGACGCGTACGCTCCCGTGTCGCCTACGATCCGCGCGCGGACCGCCGTGAGCCGGCCCTCGGCGTCCGCCCCGACCGTGTAGTGCAGCGTGATGGGGTGGCGCTTGGGATGCATCCGGATGGACTGCTCGCGCGTGAGCACGGTCCGCACCGGGCGATCGAGCAGCCGCGCGGCCAGGGCCGTGTGCGCCTGGACCGACAGGTCTTCCTTGCCGCCGAACGCGCCGCCGTTGGTCACCAGCTCGACGGCGATCGCCGTCGGATCCACGCCGAGGACCGCGGCGATCTGGCGCTGGTCGTCGTGCACGCCCTGCCCCTGCGTGTAGACCAGAAGGCCGGCGCCGCGGGGCACCGCGAGGCACGCTTCCGGCTCCAGGAAGGCGTGCTCGATGCGCTGCGTGGTGAACGTCTCGTCGATGACGTGCGTGGCGGCGGCGAGCGCCGCGTCCACGTCACCCCGTCGGAACCCGCACGCCTCCAGCAGGTTGCCCTTCGAGTGGATCGCTGGCGCCGCTGGGGCCAGCGCCCCGGCGGGGTCACACACGGGAGCGAGCACGGTGTAGCGGACCGCGACCGCCTGCGCCGCCGCGCGCGCGTGGTACTGCGTGTCGGCGACGACCAGCGCGAGCACGTCGCCCACGCACCGCGTCGTCTCCCCAACGTCCACGAACGCCGGCCAGTCGGGGACGATCAACCCCGTGTACCGCGCACCCGGCACGTCCGGCGCCGTGAGCGCCCGCACCACACCCGGCATCCGGAGCGCGGGAGCGAGATCAATCGCTTCCACCACGGCGCGCGGATGCTCGCTCAGCACCACGGCGCCGTGCAACATCCCCGGCACGCGCATGTCGGCGATGTACGACTTGGCGCCCAGGGCGTGATCGGTCCCGCGGTACCGCGCGCTCCAGCCGCCGATGCCCGCGGGGCGCCCCGGCTCGGACGTTCGGGACAGACCGAACTGTGCACCGAAGAAGTCGGCCCGCCGCGGCCCGTCCCGCTCCACCTGGCGCCGCTCGGCCCAGGCGTCGCCCGCGGTGCGGATGGCGTCCACGATGCGGCTGTACCCGGTGCACCGGCAGAGATGCCCGTCGAGTGCCTTCCGCACGGCCTCGGGATCCCGCGCCCGGCCGTCGTCGAGCAGGGCCGAGGCGCGCGCCACGATACCGGGGATGCAGTAACCGCACTGGATGGCGCCTTCCGCCACGAAGGCCTGCGCGAGCACGCGGCGCTTCGCCTCCGCGACGCCCTCGAGCGTCGTCACCTGCATGCCCGCCATTTGGTCGGGCTTACGCAGGCACGCCAGCACCGGCCGGCCGTTCACGAGGATCGCACAACAGCCGCAGTAGCCCTGCGGGGCACAGCCGTCCTTGGGCGACGTGACCCCGCACTCCTCCCGCAGCACCTCGAGGAAATGCATGCCTTTCTCGTAGGCGGCGGTCGTAGGACGACCGTTCAGCGTGAAGGAGACGTCGGGCATCCGCATCCCTGCGCGGGGGGGTACGTTGCAACATACTAGGGCGCGCCGGGAGAGCGCGCCATCCGGGTCGCGACAGGGAAGCGCGCCGCCTACCCGTTGTAGATTTCGCCGCCCCGCTCCCGGTACAACTCGAGTACCGCCGTCGCCTCCGCCCCCAACACGCCGCGGACGGACTCGACGCCACGGTCGCGCAGATACTGGTAGGATTCGGGAAAGACGGGGCCCTCGTCGAACCCGACGCGCCGTGCCTCGACGCGGCCGGCGCCGGCGACGATGCGCCGCACCCCCGACCACAGGGCGCCACCGAGGCACATCGCGCAGGGGTCACACGAAGTCACCAGCTCGTGGGCGGGCCCGTCGGGGGACGCGAGCGAGTAGTGGCCCAGCCGGCGCTCGGCCAGCATGAGCGCCACCATCTCCGCGTGCAGCGTCGAGTTCTGGTCGCGCGTGACCAGATTCACACCCACCGCCACGAGCCGGCCCGTGTCCAGCTCGAACACCGCGGCCCCGAACGGACCACCGGTGGCGTGCTCCACGTTGGCTCGCGCCAGTTGGATGGCGAGACGCATCCGGTCTGCGACCACGCTGTAGACGCGGTCCCAGTCCACGGCCGACGCCACCCAGTCCGGGAGGCGAATACGGATTTCGGGAAGTCCTGGCTCTGTCATGCCGTCGCTAAGATGGGAGCGAGAGCGCACGGAGGCCAGCGTGGTACGCCCACACCGGCGTCACTGGACACGGCGCGGATAATCCCCCACCCCCTCGAGCGCCCAGCGGAGGAACCCGCGCAGATCGTCGTTCGTGCGCGCCAGGTCGGCCTTGCGGAGATACATCATGTGCCCGCTCTCGTACCACGCGAACCGGAACCGGTCGCGGAACTCGCCGCCCGGCTGGAGGTGCGCAATGGTGTACACGGCGCTGTAGTAGTCCGTCGCCGCATCGTAGTAGCCACCCTGGATCAGCACCTTGAGGTACGGGTTGTTCCGCATCGCCTGACGCAGCATGTCACCCACGCTCACCGATTCCTCGCGGTTCCAAGGCCGCACGTCGCCCCACACGTTGTAGGCAAGATCCGGATTGTAGCGCAACTCGTCGCGCAGATAGCGGTTCACCGCGTTGCTGAACGCGCCGTTCCAGTCCGCGATGGCCGGATCGTACTCGGGGTTCTCTCCGGCGGCATCCCGATCGACGCCGAGGTACCGACTGTCCAGCCGACCGACCGTGAGGCGCTGGTCGCGCAGCAGCTCCTTCCAGAAGCGGCGCGCATCCAACCGGAGATTCGCCGCCAGCACATACGCCGGCGTCACCCCGGTGTAGCGCGCCACCCCGTCGGCCATGGCGGTCCGCTCGGCATCGCTCAGCCGATCCCCCCGCACGAGCGCCTGGAGATAGTCGCCGAGGGCGAAGGTCTCGACCTCGGCCAGGAACTCCGCCAACGGACGCCGTTGGAACTCGGGCGCCAGCTGGCGGTGGTACCACGCCGTGGCGGCGGCTTGCGGCAGGAACGTCGCATGCGACACGTCGGGCCCGGCCTCCACGTCCAGCCCCGTCATCGACACCAGAATGATGCCGTTGAGATAGATCTGGTGCCGGCTCTGCAGGTGGCCGGCGAGTCCGGCGGCGCGCGTCGTGCCGTAGCTCTCACCGATCAGAAACTTCGGCGACATCCATCGGTTCTTGCGGACCACGTAGAGCCGGATGAACTCGGCCACCGACTGGATATCGGCCATCTTCCCGTGGTACTTGTGCAGTTCCTCGCCTTCCACCATCCGGCTGAACCCGGTGGCGATCGGGTCGATGTAGATGATGTCGGCCGCGTCGAGGATGGAATGCGGGTTGTCCTCCAATCCCCCCGGTGGCCGCAGCGCAAACCCGTCGTCGTCATACACCACGCGGCGCGGTCCCGTGTACCCCAGGTGCATCCAGACCGACGCCGTACCGGGCCCGCCGTTGAACGAGAAGATGAGCGGTCGGGTGCCGGGGTCGGCGATCCCATTTCGCGTGTAGGCAACGTAGAACATCTTGGCCCGGAGCGTCCCGTCTTCCCGGATCGGCAGCCAGCCGGCTTCGGCCGTGTAGCTCACCGTCTGCCCGTTGACGCGCCTGGAGTGCTGCGTGACGACCGGCTCCGCGGGCAGGAGCTCCGCCTCGGCACCGGCTTTGCCGGCCGCCTCCTGGTTCGCGCCGCGCGGTGCCTGCGCGGCGGACGGTGCCACAACAAGGCCGACCAGCAGAATCGACAGGGCGGGAAACAGACCTCGGATCCGCATCGGGTTCCTCCTGGGAGACGGGAGATACGCTACCGCCGAGGCGGCATGGTTGCAATCGGGGCGCGGCGCGCCCTTCATTGGGAGAACCAAGGGAGGAATCCATGTCTCAGTCAACGCCGGCACGCAGACCGTCCGGACCCCGGGAGCCGGTCCGCGCCCTGATTTTCGGCGCGTCGCTCCGCGAAGACTCGCTCAACGCCACGCTCGCCGCGCTGGCCGCCACGGTGGTCGAGGCGCACGGCGGCACGGTGGATCGGGCGACGATGCGTGAGTTCGACGGGCCGTCCTACGACATGGACGCCCAACAGGCCAGCGGGTTCCCGCCTGGTGCCGAGGCGTTTCGCCGGCGCCTCGAAGCCAGCGACTGCTGCGTCATCGCGTCCCCCGAGTACAACTTCTCGATGCCCGGGGCGCTCAAGAACGCCATCGACTGGGTATCGCGCTACCGGCCGCAACCGTTCAAGGAGCGCCACGCCCTCCTCATCTCGGCTTCGCCGTCCATGGTCGGCGGGAACCGCGGGTTGTGGGCGCTGCGCGTCCCGTTCGAGCACCTGGGCACGCGCGTGTACCCCGACATGTTCTCGCTGGCCCAGGCACACCAGGCGTTCGACGCGGACGGCCGGATCGCCAATGCGCAGCTGCAAGAGCGGTTCGAGCGCACGGTCGTGGGATTCCTGGACCTCGTCGAGGCCGACAAGCACTACCCCTGCGCCAAGAAGGCCTGGATCGAGTTCCTGGGCGAACAGCCCGACCCGGCTACCGATCGCGTCGAGTGATCCCGATCGCCGGGCTGATCGCTGCCGCGGTGCTCCTGCTGGTGCTCGTAGCGCCCGTTGCGATCGACGCGCTCGCCAACCGCCGGGGGCGACCAGACCTGGCGTCGGTCCCGCCGGCGGCGCGCGCGCTGCACGACCGCCTGTGGATTGCCGACCTCCACGCCGATTCCCTGCTCTGGCATCGCCACCTCCTCGTGGAGCACCGGCGCGGGCATGTCGATCTGCCACGGCTCGTCCGGGGAAACGTCGCCCTTCAGGTCTTCACCGTCGTGTCGAAGGTTCCGTTCGGCCTGAACTTCGAGAGCAACGCGGCGACGAGCGACATGATCACCCCGCTCGCCGTACTGCAGCGCTGGCCGGCCGCGACGTGGTTCAGCCTCTACGCCCGGGCGCAGCACCAGGCACGCCGACTGCACGGGTTCGCCGCGGCCTCGGACGGGCGGCTGGCGGTCGTGACCACGGCTCGGGACGTCGAGGCGCTCGCCGCGCGACGCGGGCGTGGCGAGCGCGTGGTGGGCGGTCTGCTCGGCATCGAGGGCGCGCAGGTGCTCGAGGGCGAGCTGACGCGTCTGGAAGCCCTGTTTGACGCGGGCTTCCGTCTGCTGGGCCTCACCCACTTCTTCGACACGGACGTGGCCGGGTCGGCGCACGGGGTGGCCAAGGGGGGGCTCACGCCGCTGGGTCGGCAGGTCGTGCCGCGCATGGAGCAGCTGGGCATGATCGTCGATCTCGCACACGCGTCGTCGGCCACCATCGACGACGTCACCGCGCTCGCAACCAGGCCCGTCCTCGTGTCCCACACCGGCGTCGCCGGCACCCGCGCGAGCCCCCGCAACCTCACCGATGCTCAGCTCGACCGGGTCGCGGCCACCGGTGGATTGATCGGCATCACGTATTTCCCTCAGGCCGTGGGCGGGAAAGACGTCGGCGCCATCGTGCGCGCCGTCCGCCACACCGTGGACCGGGTGGGCGTGACGCACGTCGCACTCGGCTCCGATTTCGACGGCGCCGTGCGCACCCCGTTTGACGCCGCGGGTCTCCCGGTGCTGACGGACGCGCTGCTGACCGGGGGGTTCGGCGACGAGGACATCGCGGCGATCATGGGGGAGAACGTGCAGCGCTTCCTGCTCGCGACACTTCCGCGCGGCTAGAAGGAAGCGCGTTTCGGCGGACGTCCGTCAGTGGTGGCGAAGGACCGGCGCAGGGCGACTCCCCGGAGTGGCGTGGATGGTGGCGGTCGTGGAGTCGAGCCCGAGCCGGTCCCTCGCCACCACGACGCCACTCCCGCAGTGCACGTCCCTAGATCACCAACTGGAGCCGCCGAACCACCGGCTCCTCCGCGGCCTCCGGCGCCCCGCGCTCGGCGTGCCGCATCAGCCGCCAGATCTCACGGCCCAGGACATCCGCGTCGGTGGACATGAACTGCTCGCCGCCGAACGCCCGGATCTGCCGGGTCTGCGCCTCGAGGATCTCCGCATCCTGACGGAAGATCTTGAGCGCGATGGGCTGGAGCACCGGCTTCACCAGCCAGCCGGGGATCCGCACGCGCAGGCTGATCACCGCGTAGAGGCGCGTGACGAAGTCGGTCACCGGCGTGCACAGCGAGGTCACCAGCACGTGGTTCTCCGGCCCGAGGCGGTACTCCACCTGCGCGATGGACGGTAGGATGAAGCGGTCGGCATGCTCGACCGTCCCGCCGCTGGGCGACAGCACGCGGCCGGCGAGGCCCGGCGGGCGCGGCTCCCCGATGTAGGCGGCCTCCACCCGGTCGGGCCACCGCCGTACTTCGACGTCGATGCGGTTGGGCTCCCCCTTGCCGCGGAACAGGCCCTTGTGGAGATAGGCCGTGTGCGGCACGTCGAGGGCGTTCTCGATGGTAGCGTGCACGGACGCCTCCACCTCGAACGCGCGAACGACCGTGGTATACGCCGGATCGGACGCCAGCGGGAGCGGGAACGGTTCGGTATGCGGCTCCACGTCGGGCCTGGGATAGACCCAGACGAGGCCGTCCCGCTCGCGCACCGGGTAGGCCTCCACCCGCCGCCCTTTCGCCTCTCCCGACCCGGGGAGGCCCGGGACCAGCCGGCAGGCGCCGCTCCCATCAAACTGCCACCCGTGATAGCAGCATTCCAGGTGGCCGGACGCCACCACCCGGCCGAGGGACAGCTCCACGTTGCGATGCGGGCAGCGGTCGAGCAACGCGCCCACGGCACCCGCTCGATCGCGAAACAGAACCAGCGGGACGCCCAGCAGCACGCGCCGGAGCGGTGCCGCGCGCAGCTCTCGGGAGCGGCACGCGACGTACCAATAGTCAGGGAGGTGAGCCACCGACACGTGGCCGCGGGCCGAAGGTGGCGCGAGACGCGGCTCCAGTTCGGACATGTGCGGGCCGGCCGGGGTCAGGAACCCAGCTCCCCCTGCGTCACTTCGCTCCCGGTTGCGCCGGCGGCATCCCCTCGTAGCTCTGGGCCGGCCGGTACTGGTGGTGGCTGTCCGTCAGGCGGAGACTCAGCTCCGCCATCCGCGCGGTGAGCTGCTGCCAGCGCGCTGCTGCGCCACGCTTCTCCGCCACCGCCTCGATGCTCTTGGCGCCGTGATACTCGCCGGGGTTGTCGTACCCCGTGACGAAGAGCATCCGGGCGTCGCCGTACCGGATCATGTTGCCCCAGACGGGATAGGCGTACCCCATCTCCTTGAAGAACGCCATGACGTCCTTCACGAGCGCGTTCCACTTCATGAAGTTCGCCTGCCCGCTCTTGAGCCAGAACTCGTGGACGTGGACCCAGGCAACCGAGGGTTGGGTCATGCCCGCGGGCATGTAACTCCAGTCGGGCATCTCCTGGTGGATCTCCATGGTCGACTTGAGGATCCCGACCGATTCGAACTCCTGAAAGGCCTGCATCAGGGTCGCCTCACCCGGCGTGCCCATGAACTGCTTCATCCAGACCTGCGGATCGTCCAACTCGGCTTTGTTGAACGGCCCCACGAGCGTGACCGCGTAGAAGTTCTGCCACATGGTCCAGCCGTAGTCGGCACCGAGTTTCGCCTGCTTCGCCGCCTGCACGACCTTCGTCGCCACGGTGAGGAAGGTCCCCAAGTCGGCGGGGTTGATCTCCCAGGTCGAGACGGCGGCGAGATCGCCCAGGCGCGGCATCTCCATTTCCTGGGCCGGCGCGCCGCGGGGCACCGCGACGATTGCGGCCAAGGTGACGCCGAGACAGAATCGAGATTTCATGGAGTCCTCCCCAGGACTGGGGTATCCACGGGCCGCAGGGCGAGAGGGTCAGGGGCTCCGTCCCATACGGCAGATCAATCGAGACCGAGCGAAAGTATCGGCCGGACCCCGCACCCGCCAGGAGGAGCCCGACATCGATGCCGCGGAGGAGGGAGGTTGTCAGCGCCACTCGACGAGCCAGATGTCGCCCCCCTGCGGCGCCCAGCGGTCGAACAGGATCCAGTGCCCGTCTGGCGACCAGACCGGGTAGTCGATCCGTACCTCCGGATCGTCGAACGAGAAGGCCTCGTAGGGCTTCTCGCCGCTAATCGGCGAGATCCAGATCCGCTGGTGGCCGACGACATCCGCGATGCGGGTGTGGTCTGGATTGAACGACATGTGGGCACCGCCCTGCACCGTCGTGGCCTCGACGGTGCCGTCAGCCAGTCGCACGCGCATGGGAGCGGGCGGGCCGGCCCCCGCCGCCCGAAAGAAGAGGCTGTTGCCGTCCGCCGTCCACGGCACGAAGTGGCTCGGCGCCACGCCGATGCTCGTCACGGCGTGCTGCTCCGTCCCATCCGCGTTCATCACCCAGACCTCCATCCGCCCCTGCCGATCGGACTGGAACGCGATGCGCTGCCCGTCGCGCGAGAACGACGGGTGAATGTCGAGCCAAGGACTGGTGGTGAGCTGCGTCAGCTCGCCGGACGCGACGTCGGCGAGCCAGATGTCGCTGTTTCCGGCGCGTGCCGAGAAGAAGACG
>JAOTWJ010000078.1 GCA_029862925.1 Gemmatimonadota bacterium | reverse complement strand
CGGGCTGGCGCTCGTCCTGTTCGTGCTGGCGTTCCTCACCGGGAAACCGGCGGTGGAGTTCTTCATGCCCGCGGTGTTCGCCGCGATGGGCGGGGCCGCCTTGGCGTCCAACGTGCTCACCCTGCCCCGGTGGGCTCGGGAGCGAGAAGAGCAGATGGAGTACATCGCCAAGCGGGCTCGCGCTCTGCTCGAGTCGGGGCCGGACACGGACGAGAGCGCGAGCTAGTCATGCAGCCATACCTCGGAGAGCCTTTGTGTCAGTGAACGCACTGCAACTGGTTTCGCGATCGGCGCTCGTGGCCCTGGCGGCCGCGATCTCGGCGAGCGCGTGTGGTGACGCCGTGTCCCCCGTCTGTCCGGGCGACATCGTCACGGTCACGGCCAGCAGCGGCACCACCCCGGAGTTCACGTGGACGCCGGCCTGTCCGGTGGCGCAACTCGATGTCGATGACATGACGCAAGGGGGGGTGAACGTGTGGCGGATCAGCGGGCAGGGCACCAACGCCATCGCGCCCGGGCTGCGCTACGGCGAGACACCGACGGGCGCGGTCCAGCTGCGCGCGCCGGATCCGCTCGTGGCTGGCCGGGAGTATCGCCTGACGGTCCTGCGCTGGGTGGGTGACGCGCAGTCCGGCGGACTCGCGGGCGGCGGCGTCGCCAGGTTCACGCCGTGAGACGTCGGGCGTGCGCTCCGCTGGCGGCCGGTCAATGACGCTTCGAGGTCACGGGCGTCATGGCTGACGGGTTTCCGGTGGAGGGCGTCGAGCTCACCCTGTTGCTGGTCGTCACGGACATCGATCGCGCCCGCACCTTCTATCGCGACGTGCTCGGCGCCCAGGTGCATCGCGAGTACGGCGGTACTTCCGTCGTCCTCCAGTTCCAGGGTACCTGGCTGCTGCTCGTGACGGGTGGCGGTCCGACCGAGGACAAACCGGATGTCACCTTCGCGCCCCCCGCGGACCCGACCACCGTGAGCCATCAACTGACGTTGCGCGTACCGGACTGCCGGGCGGCGTACGACGTGCTGCGGCGCCGCGGGGCGCGGTTCCTCACGCCGCCGGTTGACCGCGCGGGGGAGATCCGCTGCTTCTTCCGGGACCCCGACAACCACCTGCTCGAGATCAGCGAAGTGACCTGAGGGCAGATCCATGAGGACCGTCCGCGACTCCGCCGTGCTCACGCAACTCGTCGCACGCCTCGAGGCCCTGCGCCCCGACACTGCGCGTCGCTGGGGCACGATGACACCCGGCGAGATGCTCTGCCACCTGGGGGACGCCACGGCCAGCGTGCTCGGCCGACCCGCGAGCGCGGGCGCCAAATCACGCCCGATCCTGAAGTGGATCGCGCTGCGCTCACCACTTCCCTGGCCGCACGGGCTCAAGACCCCCGAACGGGTCGACCCCAAGATCGGCGGCACCAAACCCGGCGACTTCGAGAGCGACCGGCGGCGCGCCATCGACGGGCTCACGACCTTTGCGGCCGCGCCGGCCGGCGCGCTCACCTCCAGCCACGGGGCGTTCGGGCGGATGACGCCCGCGGACTGGCATCGCTGGGCGTTTCGCCACACCGACCACCATTTGCGACAGTTCGGGCTCTAGCGACGCACTCGCACTTCCTCGAACCAGCTGATCATCAGGAACCGCCGATCGTCCGGACTCACGTCGTCGGCATGATGATACGGCTTGATCCCCATGTTGGGCGCCTCGAACACGACGCGCGAGGGCCCGGCCCGGAACTCATCGGGCGAGTCGATTCCGGAGTTCGGTGAACCAGTGGTCTACCCACACGAGCTGCGGTCCCGACTGGCCCTGCCCCGCGGAGCGGGTACTGTTGAAGATGAAGTGCCGGCCGTCGGCCGTGACGGCGTACGACTGGTGGAAGCCGTCGAACGTGAGCGCGGAGGCGTCGAACAGTGGGCGCAGCTCGCTGACGAAGAAGTTGTCGTCGGCATTCACCTGTGCGGCCATCAGCTGCGCGTTCGGCGCCGCGTAGAAGATCTCGCGCCCATCGGCGGACCACAGGGGCTCCGTCCCGCCCCCGTTGGAGACCTGCCAGCGACCTGCACTCGTGTTGGGGAACGGACGGACGTAGATCTCCAGCGCACCCGACTCGTTCGACGTATACGCGAGCCAGTGTCCGTCGGGTGAGAGCGCGGGGTGCAGCTCGGAGAACGGGCTGGCGACCAGCGGCACTGGAGTCGTGTCCCCGCTCGTGCGCACGCCCACGATGTCGCCCGCACCCGCGGCACCATTGTCCGTGCGGAGCAGCAGCCACTGCCCATCCGCCGACCAGACCACTTCCTGGATCTGCCGGTCGAGCGAGGCCATGAAGCGGTCTGGACCGCTCCCGTCCACCGGGCGAGCGTACACCGCACTGGTCCCCACGGTGTCCCGGATGAACGCGACGGACTGTCCGTCCGGCGACCAAGAAGGACGGCGATCCGCGTTGCCGAACGAGAGCCGAGTAAAGGGGCCCCGATCGAGCTGCTTGATCCAGATGTTGAGGCCCGTGCCGATCCCCGAGCCCACTGCGAGGCGCCGCCCGTCCGGCGACAGGGCGAGCGAGTTGAACGTGCCCACCCAGGTGGTGTCGATCGGCGCGGCGGCACCTGCCCGCGTCACCCGGACGATCAGATTGCCTTCCGCCGGGCCCCGCCGCTGGACGTAGACCAAGGCGCCCGACGCCGACCACGTCAGGGGCGCAAACCCGTTGGCCTGAGCATCCACCTCCTCGAGGACCGGCACCGCCTCACCCGTGATCTCGAGCGCGTCCAAGTCAAAGGGCGCCGCCAGCACCACCCCATCCCGCCGCACGTACATCAAGTGCCCGCTCGGCAGGTACCAGGCCTGGACGACGTCCTCGAGCAGGAGCTTCTGGCGGCCCGTGCGCAAGTCCAGCACACGGATCCGCATGGTCACGCACGAGGATCCGCAGTACTGGAACAGGACTCCACGGGCACCAGGCAGGGCCACAGGATAGCCGATGCCGCCACCGACGAGCGACGTGTCCCGCAAGGCGACGCTGCTCTGGCCGCCCGACGCGCTCACCCGGCGGAGCTCGCTCAAGGTTGGCACCACGTAGATCAGCGTGCCGTCATCGAGCCACGTCGCACCGCCGAACACCCCCGCGACCGTGTCGGCCAGCGTGACGGCCGCGCCTCCAGTCGCGCGCATCTTCCTGAGCCGGCCGTCCGCGATGAACGCGATCCACTCGCCATCGGGTGAGAACACGGGGATGTTCGCCCGCTCCGTCCCGGGAATCGCGGTAGGACGGAGTTGCCCCCGCCGTTTGATCCAGAGCAGACCGTTGACGGTATTCTCCTTGAATACCAGCGTATTCCCGTCCGGCGAGAGCGCCATGGCGGGGAAGAGCATTTGCACCTGGACGCTGTCACCCAGCGAGATGTACTGCCACGTCGGCGGCACGTCCGGGCCGCGCCACGCGCGGACCCACCCCCAAGCCCCGAGCACCACCGCCAGCGCCGTCACGGCGACCCACCAGCGCGTCGTGCTGCTCCGTCCTCCTACCCCGGCGATCGGCACGGCCGCCGTGGCCGGCCGCAGCGTACCCGCCGGGCCCGCGAAGCTCTGGTCGCTCAGCGCAGCCCGGAACTCCGCCGGGCCGACGAACCGGTCCGCCGGCAGTTTCGCCAGAGCCGTGTGTACGGCCGCCTCCACGTGCGGCGGCACCGTCCGGCGCTGTAGCGTGAGCGAGCGCGGCTCCTCGGTCATCACCCGGGCGATGATCGCCTGCGCGGTGGGACCCGTGAACGGCGGCTCGCCCGTCAGCATCTCGTACAGCACGCACCCCAGCGCGTACACGTCCGCCTTGCCGCTGATCTCCCGCTCCCCCATCGCCTGTTCAGGGCTCATGTAGTGCGGCGTGCCGAGCGACATCCCCGTCTCGGTCATCCGGGTCCCGCCGTCCGACCGGCTGACGGCGAGCGCGATCCCGAAGTCGGCGACCAGCGCGTGGCCGTCCTGCATCAGGATGTTCTCGGGCTTGATGTCCCGGTGGACGACGCCGTGGCCGTGGGCGTACTGCAGGGCGTCGGCCACTTCGGACGCGATCCGGACCGCATCCGGCACGGGTAGCTGGTGTTCGCGCACCAACCGGTCGCGCAGGCTGTCGCCCTCGACATAGGGCATCACGTAGAAGACGGTGCCCTCGACCTCACCCGAGTCGTGCAACGCCAGAATGTGCGGGTGCTGGAGATTGGCGGTGGTCTTGATCTCCTGGAGAAAGCGGTCGGCCCCGATCACTGCGGCCAGCTCGGGTCGCAGCACCTTGAGCGCCACCTTGCGGTCGTGCTTCACATCCTGGGCCAGATAGACGGTGGCCATCCCGCCCTGCCCCAGTTCCCGCTCGATCACGTAGCGGTCGGCGATGGCCGTCCGGAGGCGCTCGGTGATGCTCATCGGATCTCCCTGAAGAACGCGCACGGTCCACGCACGAGGTCCGTCCGCGAGCCGGCAGGCCCGACCACCACGCACCACAGCAACCGCCAGCACGGCGTGCTGAGAACGCTCATCGAAGGTGCCCCGCGGCCGGTGAAGGAATCCGATAAAAATGGGAGGAAGCGCAGGCCCACGCCAGTGGCGCGGGGACTCGGCCGTATTCCGCCTGCAGTCCGCGCGCACTACGTTTGCACCATGGCCCCCGCATCGCGCCGAACCGTCCCCCCCGGCGGAGCCGCCCCCTGCCCATCGCGCTGAAGCGCGTCTACGACGCACCGTCCGCCGCGGACGGATACCGCGTGCTCGTCGAGCGACTCTGGCCACGAGGGGTGTCCAAGGATCGGGCACGGGTGGATCTCTGGCTCAAGGACGCCGCCCCCTCTCCGGCGTTGCGCCGCTGGTACAGCCACGCCCCCGGCAAGTGGACGGAGTTCAGACGCCGCTACGTCGCGGAACTGCGGGCCAACGCTGACGCGCTTGCCCCGCTCCGCGAGCGCCTGGAATCGGACGCCCGGGTGACCTTCGTCTACGCGTCGCGGGAGACGCAGCGCAACAGCGCCGTCGTGTTGAAGGCGTTCCTGGAAGGACCCCGCACCGCGCGGTAGCGCGTCGGGCGCCGCCCATGCCCCCACTCCTGATCGCGTCCTTCACCCTCATCACCCTGGCGCTCGTGTTCTACACGCTCGGCGTCTGGTCCGAACGGCTCGCCCGCGACCTGAAGCCGTGGCACGTGGCGGCCTTCTGGACCGGCTTCGCGTTCGACATTGCCGGCACCGTCGCCATGCACCAGCTGGCCGAGGGCCGGTTCGACCTGCGGGACCCACATACGGCCACCGGGCAGGTCGCCCTCTGGCTGATGCTGCTCCACGCGGCGTGGGCCACCTGGGTGACCCGCCGGGGCAGCGACACCGTGCGACACAGCTTTCACCGCTACAGCCTGTTTGTGTGGTGCGTCTGGCTGATTCCTTACTTCGGCGGGATGTACCTCGGCATGCGGGGCTGACTGGCGGAGGCTCGACGTCACCGACCGGGGGACCGCCGTTCTCGGCTCGCTGAAAGGAGCGCCCCATGCGCAGTCTTCTGGATCCCGACCATCGCCGCCAACTGCTCGGCCGGTTTCGGTCGCTCGAGCCCGCAGCGCCGCCGCGGTGGGGCCGCATGACCGCGCCCCACATGCTCGCACACCTCAGCGATCAGATGCGCCACACCTTGGGCGACGCGCGCGCAGCGCCGCGCGCTGGTCCGCTGCGCTGGCCGATCGTCAAGCAGGCCGTGCTCTACTGGCTCCCGTGGCCCAAGGGGCGCGTGCAGGGCCCGCCCGAGGCGTTCGTCTCGCGTCCGACCACGTGGGACGCGGACCTCGCGGCGTTCGAGGCGCTCGTCGCCCGCTTCGTACGGGACGAGCGCGCCGAGTGGCCGGGGCACGCGCTGTTCGGCCCGATGAGCCGCCGCGCGTGGGGCTACTTCTGTCACCGCCATTTCGACTATCATCTGCGCCAGTTCGGCGTGTGACGATCGACGCGCTGTCGGTCAGCACCACAATGTGTGCGATGTGCGCCGTCGCCGATCCACAACTCCACATCGGGTGGAAAACGCTTCTCGCGGGCTCCATCGCGCCGCATGGCATCCACATACGCTCCACACGACGCGTGTCCGCCGAAGAAACCACGGCGCTTGCGGCAATGGCGCCACGCCCTATGCTTTACCCCTCCCCGCATGGACGGACCACGATGTCGGACTACACGCCCTTGGGCATCGAGAAGATGGCGCGACAGGCGAGCACCGATGTCGCGCTGATCCGGTGCCCACGGGACGGCGTCGTGATGCGCGTGGTCGCGTGGCGCGCACGCCGGCGTGACGGGTCCGACGAGACACGGCACAGCACCGGCCGCCTGCCGTCCGCGCAGGAGTGGACGCTCACTCAGCTGGATGTCATGTGCCCGGCATGTCGACGGCGCGGCGAGGGCATCACCGTCACTTCCCGAACGGCGCGGACGCCGCAGCCCGCCTGACCCCCACCTTAGCGGCGCCACGCAGGGCGTAGATCGCAGCACGCCACCGCTCGGCCCGGGAGGACCCATGCCGACCGTCGACCGCCAGGACAACCAGCTCTACTACGAGGACGCGGGGGCCGGGGCGGCGATCGTGCTCGGGCACAGCTTCCTCTGCTCGGGCACGATGTGGCGGGAGCAAGTGCCCACGCTCTCACGCACGCATCGCGTCCTCAACGTCGATTTCCGGGGGCACGGACGCTCCGGACCGATCGATCGTCCGTTCACCATTCACGACGCGGTGGACGACGTCGTGGCCGTGCTCGACCATGCCGGGATCGACTCGGCCGTGTGGTGCGGGCTCTCCATCGGCGGCATGGTGGCGCTGCGCGCCGCGCTGACTCGGCCCGAGCGCGTCGCTGCACTCATCCTGATGGACACGGACGCCGACGCGGACACGACGCTGAGGAAGCTCCGATACCGCGCCATGGGCCTCGGCGTGCGGCTCGCCGGCATCCGCCGGTTCCTGCCGGCCATCGCTCGGCTGATGTTCGGTACCACGACCCGCCGCGGGAATCCCGCGCTGGTCGACACCTGGAAGACGGAGGCCGCCGAGGTCCACGTCCCGTCCGTGCTGCGGGTGCTGGACGCATTGATGCGGCGGGACTCCGTGGTGGAGCGACTGGGTGACATCCGCGTGCCGGCACTCATCCTGGTCGGCGCCGAGGATCGCTCGCTGCCGCCCAAACTGTCCCAGCGGATCCACGCCCGGCTCCATGACTCCCGACTGGCCGTCATTCCGGAGGCCGGGCATCTGTCCGCGCTCGAGCAGCCGGCGCGCGTCAACGCCGCGGTGCTGGCGTTCCTCGGCGGCCTGGCCGCCTGATGGGACGGGGCCTCGTTACTCTCGGATCACCGGCAGTGCGATGTGTGAGGGATACCGCGCCGTCCGCCAGATTCGGTGGGTTTGCGCCCGATAGTCCTGCTCCGTCGCCTGGAAGATGTCGGGCACCCAGGTCTGCGGGTTCCGGTCGTAGAGCGGGAACCACGTGCTCTGCACCTGCACCATGATGCGGTGCCCGCGCTGGAAGCGGTACGCCTGCGGCGGGATCCGGATCGTGTAGTCGAGCACGGCATTCGGCCGGATCGGCTCCGGTCGCTCGAAGCTCCGGCGATAGCGCCCCCGCAGGATCTCGCCCGCCACCATGAGTTGAAAGCCGCCCATGACGCGGTCCCCGGCTACGGTGTCGGGATAGACGTCGATCAGTTTGACCACCCAGTCGGCGTCCCCACCCGTGGTGGAGGCGAACAACCGCGCGCTGAGGTCGCCGGCGATCACCACGTCCTCGGCGAGCGGCTCGGTGGCCCAGACCTGCACGTCAGGCCGGCCCTCGACGAAGCGCTGATCCAGCACCTGCCAAATGCGCCAGTCCGATCCCGGCGAGTACGTCACGTGCACTGGCCGCGGGCGATAGGGCACCGGATAGGCGGGATCGGAGACGTACTGATCGTACGCGTCGCCGGTGGCGGTGGGCGCGTCGAAGCTCAGACGCCCGCCCTCGCGCACGTAGAGGTTGCGCGTGACCGCCTCACGTGGCGGCCATCTGTCGAATCGACGCCAGCGGTTCGCGCCACCCTCGAACACGAGCGCCTCGGGGAGCGGCAGCGGCCCGCGGTCCTTGAGGTAGTACGCGAAGAACGGTGCCTCGACCTCACGCCGGAACCACACGCCCGTGGCGTCGCCGAACCCGATCGGCCCGAGGGAGTCGCCCGTGCGATACCAGCCGCCGTGGTTCCACGGGCCCATCACGAGCCGGTTCACGTCGCGCGTGTCGAATCGCTCGAACGCCGCGTAGGTGGCCGGCGGCCCGAAGATGTCTTCCTGATCGTACCAGCCGCCCACCGTGAGCACGGACACGGGGGTGGCGGCGATGCGCCGCTGCGTCGCGCGCGCCTGCCAGAAGGCGTCGTAGGTGGGATGGGCCAGGAACGCGTCCCACGACGGCCACGATCGGCCGAGCACCCGGGTGACATTCGTAAGCGGGCCCAGCCGGCGATACCAGTCGTACATGTCGTAGGCTCCCACCCGGAACGGCCCCACCTCCATGCCGTACGTGTACTCGACACCGTAGCTCAGGCGGAACGCACCGTTGTGGAAGAAGTCGTCGCCCATCCACGTGTCGGTCATGGGCGCCTGCGGCGACACGGCCCGGAGCGCCGGATGACCCGACAGCGCCTGCATGGTGGCGAGCCAACCGGGATAGGAGATGCCGAACCCGCCGACACGGCCGGTCGTGTTGGGGACGTTGGCGAGCAGCCATTCGATGGTGTCGTACGTGTCCGTCGCCTCGTCCACGCCCGTCGAGTCGCTCCGCAGCGGCCGGTTCATCAGGTAGTCGCCCTCGGACCCGTTCCGGCCGCGGATGTCCTGGAACACGAACACGTAGCCGTCGGCCGCCAGGAACCGATTGGCATCGAGAAATCCGCGCACGCCGCCCGACGCGCCATAGGGAGTCCGTTGCATGAGGATCGGAAGCGGCTCCGCGGCGTGCCGCGGCGTCACCACGTAGGTATGGAGCCGCACGCCATCGCGCATGGGGATCATGACCTCACGCGCCGTCCAGGCCGTATCGGGCGGCTGCTGGGCGGCGCTTGGCGCGGTGGCGAGCGGGAGGAGGAGCAGAGCGGAGCAAGCCAAGCGCGGCATCGCGTGCCATCCGGCAGGAGACGGGCGGGATATACGGGCGTAGCGTCGGTCGCGCCAGGGCCGCACGCCGCCGGCTAGCCGACCGCCTCCGCGGACGACATCTTGGAGGCGCTGCGCCACCCTGCCCACGCGCGTCGGAGGTGCGATCCGCGGTGACCGAACTCGCCCACGACCTGACGGTCAACCTCGAAGAAGACCGGCCCGGGGCTCTAGCGGCGGTGCTCGGGGTCGTCGCGCGCGCCGGCGTCAACCTCGAGGGCTACGCCTTGATCGAGGGGCTCCTCCATTTCCTCACGAAAGACGCGGCCACGGCCCGCAGCGCGCTGCTGGCCGCCGGCGTGCACGTACGGCGCCAGCGGGATGTCCTCGTCGTGTACGCAGAGAACCGGGTCGGGGCGGCAGCGCGCATCTTCCGCCGCATCGCCGACGCCGGAATCAATGTGCACTTCAGCTACGTGCTGGCCGACAACCGGGTGGTGATCGGGGCGGACAGCCTCGCCGAGCTGGCGCGGCTAGGGCTCGACGATGCGGGCTGAATCCGGGAACGGGCGGCGGACACGGATGCGTCTCTCCATGGTGGCGGCGGTCACGCTCATCGCCATCCCTGCACCGCTGTGTGGTGAGGCGCCTTGCTGTCTTCGGGTTGGGGCACACGCCGGGCGCACCGGGATCGGCGAGGAAGTGCCGCGCACGATCGTGGGGGCGCAGCTGACTGTGCCCGTGGTCGCCGTCCTTCAGGCGCACGTCTCCGGGAGTCACTTCCTGCTCGACGTCGGATATGAGTGGCAGGTCGAGGCCACACTTCGTCTGCGGCATCCGCAGGGTCCCGTGTACGTCGCGGGTGGGGCGCATGTCCGGCGGGTGGGTATCGGCGATGTCCGGATCTTCGACCTGGGCATCGTGGGCGCGATCGGCCTCGAGGCCCGCCTCGGGCGGCTCTGGCCCTATGGCGAGTTCCGGATCCCCTATGCCGGCGGGGTGACCGCGCAGTGGGTGCTCGGGCTCAGCTACGGGTTCGGGCGCGGTTGATTGCTCGCTCGCAAGGGCGACGCCCCCTTCACTCCGGCCGATACCGCCGCACCAGGTCCGCCGCGATCTCCGCCTCGGTGAAGGCCACGCGCTTCATCTCCCCGCGCGCGAACATGGCCGCTTGATCGTTCACGTGCGGCGACGCGGGATCGTCGCGTTGCCCGTACGCCAGAATCGAGTACGCCCGCGGCCCCGTGCGGCCGAACTCCACCGCCAACACCCACGCGTCGCCCCGATTGGCCACCCACAGGCTGTCCGCCGACGGCGCGTAGCTGAGCACGCGGAAACAGCCGAACCCGCCGGTGCAACCGCCCACCGGCAGATCCGCCGTGCCGCGCCGTACCCGGTGCACGTCCCCCCAGGCCACGTCCCACCGCCCGAAGTCGGTGCGGACCTCGTCCATGGCCGCGACGAAGGCGGCCACCGCGCGCGCGGGATTCGCGAGGCCGCGCGGCGTGGTGAGGGGCGCTGACGGCGTCCACGGCTCGCGGAACGCGCGCGCCCAACGCTCGTCGTACGAGCCCGGGTTGGTCGAGTCCTGCGCCAGGTACCGCCGAAACCAGGCCTCGAACAGCGTGGCGCCCCGCGCGTCCGGCGCCACCGTGTTGTCCCATCGTTCCACGAGCGCGATCGCCTCCGCGATCTCCTCAGCCGTATGCGTCACCCGCACCGCCGCGACTAGGTCGTCCTTGACCCTTTCAGCCAGCAGCATCCGCAGATCGTGCTTCAAGCGGATCACGTCCTCGAGGCTCACCTTCCGCTGCTGGGTCACGAGCCGCAGCGACAGCTGGCTCCGGAGCCCCAGCTCCGGCCGCGGGAAGTACGCCGGCCAGGGCGCCGAATCGAGCACCGCCTCGAGATTGGTGAAGTGGTACGGATCGTTGGCGTTCTGGACGTAACCGCCCCTGGGGTTGAGCAACTGCGGCAGCGAGTCGAACGGCCAGATCGCCGTCCAGACGTCGGCGCTCGACCGCGCGGGGACCGCCGCCGTGTCGCCGCCCGACGGCCGCGGCCGCACCGGCATCGTGGCGTTCCATACGTAGAAAATGTTCCCGGCGCGGTCGGCATAGGTGAGGTTCTGTTCCACGTGGGCCCGCATGCGGAGCGCCGCTTTCCATTCGTCCAGGCTCCGCGCCCGCATCATGCGCAGGAACTGCTCCGCCTTGCGCGTTTCGCCCCATTCGGGCGACCGCATCACGTAGATCTTCCCTTCCCCGCGATCCACCACCGGGCCCAGCGGCGTGCGCCACAGCTCGCGGGTCTCCGTGGAGAGGCCAGCGCCGTTCTTCCACTCGAGCGTGAGCGCCACGCGCTCCAGCGACACGGATGCGCTGTCGAACAGGTAGTGATCCGGGCGATCCGGATCCACGTCCAGCGCGTAGATCTCTTCCAGATCCGCGTCGTTGTTGGTCGTGGCCCAGCCTAAGTACTCGTTGAAGCCGCCGTTGAAGTAGAGCGGGAATCCGATCCGGAAGTCGCCGTAGAAGTTGATCACCCCGGGCACGGTGATGTGCGCCTCGTAGTAGCGGTTGTCCCAGCCCCGCTCCCAGCTCAGGTGGGGATTCCGCATGAGGATCGCCCGGCCGGACGTCGTGCGGCTCGGCGCAAACGCCCAGGCGTTGGACCCCACGTCGCGCAGCGTGTCGGCCGCCGCGCGCGCGCCGGCGAGCCGGCGCCGAAACGCCCGTACCTTGGGCCCGATGGTCTCGTCTACCCACAGGGCCGCCACGTCGTGCGCGGTGAAGGCGTGCGGGGTCCACGCGGGAAACACGTCCGCGTGGGTCTCGACGTAGCGATTCACCGCCGCCGCCCACCCCGTGAACAGGTCCCGCGTGTCGCGCTCCAGCAGATGAAACCGCTCCACGGCGAACCGGTGCGTCTGCCGGAAATGCACGTCCGACTCGATCGAGTCGTGCCCGAAGTGGCGCGCCAGCTCGCCGCGGCCCCGCAGCAGATTGGCGACCACTCGGAACCCGAAATCCTCGAGCTGCACCCACGCCATCCCGTACCCCAGCGCGGCCAGGTCCTCGGCCAGAATATGGGGAACGCCGTACGACGTCCGGCGGATCTCGACGCGGTTCGCGTAGGACGCGGCGGGAACGAGGGGAGCGACGGGAACGAGGGGCAGGATCGACAGGAGCGTCCAGAGCATCGAGCAGCTCCGCGAGTGCGCGGGTTGGGAGTGACGGGCGGACGGCTCCCAATCTCGCCCCGGAGGCGCGGGTCGGGGAAGCGTGGCGACTGACCTGGTCCGCACGCGGCGGGTATCTTGTCGGTGTGCGGTGCGACTGCAGACTGTTGGCTGGTGCCGTCATCGCCGGCGCGCTGGCGTGCGCCGAGGGCCCCCAGGCGCCCGAGGAGGAGTGGGTCCCCCTCCCGCTCGCCGCGGTGAGCGCCGGCACGTACGCCACCTGCGGGCTCGGCACCGACGGCGTCGCCTACTGCTGGGGCAACGGGCGCCACGGCCAGCTGGGATTCGCGGCCAGCGAAGACTGCAGCTCCGTCCCTGGCGAAGACCCCTGCGCCCACGTGCCAACGCCCGTCGCCGCGAGCCTCCGGTTCACCGCGCTCACCACGGGCGACGTCCACGCCTGCGGCATCGCCGCCGACGGCGCGGCCTACTGCTGGGGCGGCGACGAATGGGGCCAGGTGGGCGACGTCGGCCCCAAGGACACGTGCGGGCTCATCGCCACGCCGTGCACGCCCGCCCCACGGCTCGTGAACCTGGGCGGTCCGCTCACCGTCCTTTCCGCCGGCGGCTCGCACACCTGCGCGGTCCATGCCGCGGGATACGGCTACTGCTGGGGGTACGGCCATGCGGGCCGGCTCGGTACGGGCTTCACTGACAACGCGGAGCTGCCGCAATCGATCGTCGGAGGTCTCCGGTTCACCAGCATCGTCGCCGGCGGCGCGCACACCTGCGGCCTCGTGCAGGACGGCACCGCGTACTGCTGGGGCTACAACCACCTCGGCCAATTGGGCGAGGGCTCCACCGCCTCCCACAGCACGCCCACCCCGGTCGCGACGACCGACCGCTTCACTCTGCTCAGCGCCGGCACCGCGCACACGTGCGGCATCACCGCCGCCGGCGCGACCCTGTGCTGGGGGAACGCCGGCGCCGGGGCGCTCGGCAGCGGCGGCGCCACCGAGACGTGCGCCGGCTATCCCTGTCGCACGACCCCGCAGCGCGTGGCGCTGGACCCGGGATTCACCACGCTGTCTGCTGGACTGGAT
>JAOTWJ010000077.1 GCA_029862925.1 Gemmatimonadota bacterium | reverse complement strand
ATTCAGCTGCACGGGCAGGGGCCCTTCAAGATCATGCTCGTGCAGACCGCCGCATCGCGGTAGGTACCGCTGCGACGGGGACCTGCGCCGAGGCAGCACGAATGGCCCGCGTCCGGGGTTTCCCGGCCGCGGGCCATTTGCCTTCGTGTGACTTCACAGGACCTGGCCGCATGCTTCGCCGGGCCTGCTGCCGCGACCGCCACCCGTCCCGCCCGGCAATTCCCGTCCGCGCATGCACCTCACATCACTCACCGTGACACGACGCCGGAGAACCTCTAGCTTCAGGCAGGTGAAATGGTCGGCAGACCTCGAGACCGCGTGCGCCGCGGAGTCGGCGCGTGGCACCGTTGCGGTGTCACGCCCTGGCCAGGATCTTGTGCGTACGTTCCAGGACGCGATGGGAAGACCAACCAGGGCGCTGGCCCGACTGCCCCGAGGGTTCGTGGCACCATGACCGACTCAACTCCGCGCTGTGCCGGTTGCGGCCGGCAGTTGGGCCCCGACGACCAGGTCTGTCCCGCGTGTCGCATGCCGACCCCCAGCGCCATCGATCCCGAAGCCACCATCGTCGTCCCGCCGAACGCCGAGGACGCCAAGGCGCTCGGCGGTGAGCGCACCGTCGATGTCGACGCCACCCGCGTCCTCGGCGCGGGGCCCGACGACCCCGACGCGCTCGGCGGTGATCGCAACGGCGGTGTCGACGCCACCCGCGTCCTCGGCGCGGGGTCCGACGACGCCGAGGCGGCCGGCGCCGATCGCGAGGCAGCGACCGTCCCCATCGACGCGTCGGAATCGGCGGCGCCACCCTCGGCGGCCAACTTCAACGCCTGGTTCCGGAAGGTGCTCGGCGCCGAGTACGAACTCATCTCCTGGCTCGGGCAGGGCGGTTTTGCCCGGGTCTACAAGGCCCGGGACCGGCGCCTCGACCGGATGGTGGCCATCAAGGTCATTCGGCCCGAAGTGGTCGGGACGAAGCTGTACGTGGAGAGTTTCCGCAGCGAAGGCATTGCCCTGGCCAAGCTCCGGCACCCCGGCATCGTCCCGATCTACGACATTCGTGAGCGGGGCGGATTGATCTACTACGTCATGCCGTTCGTGGAGGGGACGACCCTCGAGGCGCGGCTGGAGATGGGGCGACTGCCGCCCTACGAATCGCGGCGCATCCTCAGCGAGCTGACCGAAGCCCTCACGGCCGCCCATCGGGCCAAGATGGTCCACCTCGACATCAAACCGGCCAACATATTCCTGGAGGGAGATCACCAGAAGGTGCTGTTGATGGACTTCGGGACCGCCATGGCTGTCACCGACGTGGTCGAGGAATCCTCGGGCGGACCGGTGGTGGGGACGCCCGAGTACATGTCGCCCGAGCAGGCCCGCGCACTGCCGGAAATCGACCACCGGTCGGACATCTACTCGGTGGGCGCCCTCGGCTATCGCATGCTCATGGGACGGCCTCCGTTCAGCGGGCGGAACGCGAGGGAGATTCTCGAGAAGCACGTCAAGGAAGCCCCGGTGCCCATCCGCGACATCAACCCCACGATTCCGAAGGAGTTTGCGGACGCGATCATGCACTGTCTGGAAAAGGACCCGTGGGACCGGTTCTCCACCGCGAAGGAACTGGACGCCGCCCTCCAGGCGGTAACGTTCCGCAGCACGCAGGACTACACCCCGGTGCGTCAGGAATCCTCGGGCATGCACGGCAGCGTCGTCGCCCTGATCGCAAGCGCGGCGCTCCTCCTCGGACTGCTGGTGGGGAAGGTGATCGGCTGAACGCCGCGCTGGCCCGGACGTGATGCCCGCCCGCGCCCCCGGCCCCCCACCAACCCCCGCACGGCGCCGCGCCCACCGGCCCCTCCGCCAACCCAACAGCGCCCCCCGCACGACGCCACGCACGAGCGGCACCTTGTAGCCATTCCGCTTGAGCGGCAGCGCATCTTCCACGTGGTCATGACCAACGACGGGCGGCGGCGCCCGCGCGTCTCGGCGAGAGGCGCATCGCTGAGCCCCTGAGACCTTGCGCCCGACGCCCTTCCAACCCTCATATTCGCGGCAGGGGCTGAAGGGGGCCGACGACAGCACCGACTCGACAGGCGCCAGCCGGCGGGAGGGAGAGCCGCGATTGACGAGTGACCGCGCGATGTTCCCGCTGGTCGACGAGACCGACCACTCGGCCTGCGGCACGGGCTTCGTGGCCGAGTCCTCGGGCCGCCCGTCCCGCCGGGTGGTGACCTCGGCGCTGGGCGCACTGCATCGCCTGGTGCACCGCGGCGCCAAGGCCGCCGACGACCAAACCGGGGACGGAGCGGGCCTGTTGACCGACCTGCCCCGCGATCTCCTCCGCGACATTCTGGCGCGAGAGGTCGGGGCGTCACTCGTCGAGGGCGAGGTACCGGCGGTGGCGATGGCGTTCACGCCCGCGGGCGAGGAGCCGGCGCTCGAGCGGGCGTTTGCGGAGGCCGCCGCGCGGCGCGGCATGCGCTATCTCGGCCGCCGCGTCGTCCCGGTATGCCCGGAGGCGCTGGGCGAGGTCGCCCGCGCCTGCATGCCCGCGGTGATGCAGTACTTCCTGGCCTGTCCTGCCGGTGGGACGCGGCCGGTGGAGTCCGAGCTCTACCTCCTGCGCCGCGCCATCGAGCGCGAGCTCGAGCTCGAGAACGAGAGCGACACGTACATCTGCTCGCTCTCGTCCAAGACGATCGTGTACAAGGGCCTGCTCACGCCGCGGCAGTTGGAGCGCTTCTACCCCGACCTCCAGGATGAGCGCTGGCTGGCGCGCGTGGCGGTGTTCCACCACCGCTTTGCTACGAACACGCTGCCGTCCTGGGCGCTCGCCCAACCGTTCCGGCTGGTGGCACACAACGGCGAGATCAACACCATTCGCGGCAACCGGCTGTGGATGCGGGCGCGGGAGCGCGAGCTCCGCGCACCGTTCTGGGGCGAGGATCTCGCCACGCTGCTGCCGATCACGAGCCACGCGGTGAGCGACTCGGCGAGCTTCGACCACGTGCTCGAGTTCCTCAACCGGAGCGGCCGCGACCTGCGCCACAGCCTGATGCTGATGGTCCCGGACCCCTACCACGGGATTCCCGACGTATCGCCGGAGCTGCGCGACTTCTTCGTCTACCACGAGAACCTGATGGAGCCGTGGGACGGGCCCGCGGCCCTGGTGTTCACGGACGGGGACGTGGTGGGGGCCAAGCTCGACCGCAACGCGCTGCGGCCGCTGCGCTACACGCTGACCGCGGACGGCCTGGTCATCATGGCCTCCGAGGCCGGCGTCGTGGACGTGGAAGAGGAGAATCTGGTCCACAACCGTCACATGGGGCCCGGCGAGATCTTCGCGGTGCGACTCGACGGGAGCGGCGTGCTGGGCGACGGCGAGATCAAGACGATGGTGGCGCGCGCGGCGCCGTACGGTGACCTGGTGCGGCACTTCGCGGCACTCGAGCGCGGCGGGCCGGATGTGGAATTCGGCGATTTCGCGCTGCCGCCGGACGGGTTTGACCGGCGGCTGCGCGTGGCGTTCGGCTGGCACCAGGAAGAGGTCTCGAAGCTCCTGGTGCCGATGAGCCAGAGCGGGCGCGAACCGATGGGCTCGATGGGCGACGACACGCCGCCGGCCGTGCTGTCACGCAGCGACCGTCGCCTCTACGACCACTTCAAGCAGGCGTTCGCCCAGGTCACCAATCCGCCCATCGACCCGATCCGCGAAGCGTCCGTGACCGGGCTCTACAAGTACCTCGGGACGGAGGACAACCTGCTGTCGTCTGCGCCGACGCCGAGCCGCGCCATCCGCATCGCCGGCCCGGTGCTGTCGCCGCGTGAGGTGCGCTGGCTCCAGCGGGCGCACGACTGGTTCCCGCACGGCACGGTGTCCTGCCACGCGGCACGCGACGAGCAGTTCGACGTCCGGCTCGAGGCGATCTGCCGCAGCGCCTCCGAGGCGGTGGAGCGGCACTGCCGCATCGTCTTCCTGAGCCACGAGGGCCTCGACGACACCCTCGTGCCGATCCCGATGGTGCTGGTCGTGTCGGCGGTGCACCACCATCTGATCGAGCAGCGCAGCCGGAGCGCGGTCTCCCTGGTCTGTCTGGCCGGCGACGTGGCCAGCGATCACCACGTCGCCTGCCTGATCGCGGTCGGGGCCAGCGCGGTGTACCCGTACCGGGCGTACGAGCTGATCCGCGAGCACGACGCCGAGCAGTCCAACTGGCCGGACGCGCTGGCCCACTACCGCGACGCGCTCGAGCGCGGGCTGCTCAAGATCATGGCCAAGATGGGGATCTCGACGCTGAACAGTTACCACGGCTCGATGAACCTCCACGCGCTTGGCCTCTCGAAGGCACTGCTCGCACGCTATTTCCCGTCCATCGGCGGCCGGCTCGGTGGGACCGGCCTCGACGAGATCCGGCGGGCCGCGCTGGAGCGGAGCGACCGCGCGTTCGGGGACGGGGAGCCCGCGCTGCCGGACCTCGGGCAGTACAAGTTCCGGAAGAGCGGGGAGCTGCACGGGTTCTCACCCGACCGCGTGCGCCAGATCCAGCGGCGCGCCGCGGGCGAGGCGGTGCCGTCGCTCAACGGCGCCGGACTCGTGCACCTGCGCCACCTGCTCGCGTTCGACACGCGGGAACCGGTGCCCGTGGAGGAGGTCGAGCCGGCCGAGGGGATCCTGCGCCGGTTCGGGTCCGGCGCCATCTCGTTCGGCGCGATCTCGGATGACTCCCATCGCGTGCTCGCGCGCGGGTTTCATCTCGTGGGCGGACGAAGTAGCAGCGGCGAGGGCGGTGAGCCCGCTGACCGCTACGCCCCCGAGGCGCGCGATCGCGGCGCCAACTGCTACATCAAGCAGGTGGCGAGCGCCCGCTTTGGCGTGACCACGGGCTACGTGGTGGCCGCGCGCGAGCTCCAGATCAAGATGGCGCAGGGGGCCAAGCCCGGAGAGGGCGGCCAGCTCCCCGGGCACAAGGTCACCCTGCAGATCGCCAGCGCCCGCTCCACCACGCCGGGCGTGCCGCTCATCTCGCCCCCACCGCACCACGACATCTACAGCATCGAGGATCTGGCGCAACTCATCTGGGACCTCGAGCAGGTCAATCCCCGCTGCAAGGTCTCGGTCAAGCTGGTCGCACAGCCCGGCATCGGCACCATCGCCTGTGGGGTGGTCAAGGCCGGCGCCGCCGTGGTGCTGGTGTCGGGCGGGGACGGCGGCACCGGCGCCAGTCCATTGGGTTCCCTCAAGCACACGGGCATGCCGTGGGAGCTCGGCCTCGCGGAAGTCCACCAGGCGCTCACCGCCGCCGGTCTGCGCGCCCGCGCGCGGGTGCGCGTGGACGGCGGCATCCAGGACGCCCGCGACGTTCTGGTCGCGGCCCTCCTCGGCGCCGAGGAGTTCGATTTCGGGACGGCCGCGCTCGTCGCCCTCGGCTGCATCATGGCCCGGCAGTGCCACCGGAACACGTGCCCCGCGGGCATCGCCACCCAGGACCCGGCGCTGTGGCACAAGTTCAAGGGGACCCCCGAGCAGCTGGCGACCTACCTCCGCTCGGTGGCGGAAGAGGTCCGGTCGCTGCTGGCCGCGCTCGGGTTCCGGCGGCTGGAGGACGCGGTCGGCCGCACCGACCGGCTGCGCGAAGACGGGACGCGCGCCGCGCCGCCGACTGCGCTCGACCTCGCGCCGATCCTCAATCCGGGCGCGCCTCGTGGGTTGCCGCTCCCGAAAGAGCGGGCCAAGGCGCCGGCTCGCCGCGACGTGCGCACGTTGGACGAAGAGGTGATCGACGAGCTCCGCCCCCAGATCCTCACGCACGGCCACGCGGTGCTGCACCGCCCCGTGCGCAACACGGATCGCACCGTCGGCGCCCGGCTCTGCGGCGAGTTGGCCCTGCTGCATGGGGCCGGCGGCTTCCGCGGCCGGATCCAACTCCGGCTCTTCGGCGTGGCCGGCCAGAGCCTGGGCGCGTTCCTGATCGACGGCGTGGAGTTGCGCCTGCGCGGTCTGGCCAACGACTACGTCGGCAAGGGGATGAGCGGCGGGCTTGTCACGATTCGCATGCCGCGCGGGATCCGCGAGCGCGGACTCGCCCATACCGTGATCGGGAATGTCGCGCTGTACGGTGCCACGGCGGGCATGCTGCTGGTCGCCGGCCGCGCCGGCGAGCGGTTCGCGGTGCGCAACAGCGGCGCCGCGGCGGTCGTCGAGGGCGTGGGCGACCACGGCTGCGAGTACATGACGCGGGGTACGGTGATCGTGCTCGGGGACGTCGGTCGCAACTTCGGCGCGGGAATGACGGGCGGCGTCGCCTATCTTCTGCCGCCATCCTCGACCTGGCGGCAACGCCTCAACACCGACTACGTGCGCGCCGAGCCGATGGCGCCCGCGGACGAGCAGCTCGTGCTGCGGCTGCTGCGGGAGCACGTCTTCCACTGCGGCTCGGTCATCGGCAAGGCTCTGCTGGACGCCTGGCCCACGCGCCGCACCGAGTTCGTCCGCATCGTCCCGCTGGCGCAGGACATCGTGGACTTCCGTGCCATCTACGACCAGCAGGTGGCCGCGCGCATGGGCATGCTGC
This sequence comes from Gemmatimonadota bacterium, assembly GCA_029862925.1. Lineage (GTDB taxonomy): Bacteria > Gemmatimonadota > Gemmatimonadetes > Gemmatimonadales > GWC2-71-9 > JAOTWJ01. Next base: position 6,921 of record JAOTWJ010000077.1, on the reverse strand, counting down.
TGAACGAGTGATCGACGGATCGATTGCTCGAGGGGTCAACGGCCGTCGGAGATACTGTCCGATCCGACCCGATCCCTTGGACTCATACGTTTCGCGAAGGCGGGGGTGCACCGCGTGGCGACGGGTCACCGACCGTCCTACTCGGCGAAACGAAGGATCCCGAAGCGCTGGAACTGGTGGAAGGTGCCGTCAACGCGGGCCCAGTACCAAGCGGTGGCGGTTCCCCCGTCGTAGTCGAGACGGTAGAAGTTGGCCCGCCAACGGGAGCCGGGCCGAGGCGGCACGCGTTGCAGCGGCTCGAGCAGGGCCCATGGGATGAAGACCTCCGCTCGCCAGCCCGTGATGGTCGCCCCAGGCTCGCGCCGCCCGCCAAGCGCAGCCGTCGCGCGGCGGGTGCGACGCTCCCCCTCGTAGTGCCACGGGCGCCAGCCCAGGAACTCGCCACCGAAGTTCGGGACCAGGATGGGCAGCTCGTAGCCGAGCGGCGAGATCTCGTACTCGAAGTACACGGGGTAGGCCTCGTCGGTCCACAGGAACACCTCGAAGACGTCTTCGTGCCACAGGTCGAGAAAATCCTCGGTGAGAGTTGCCGTGATCCGAGCGTCGGAGCCGTCCATGAGGACGTAGAGGCCGGTCGCCGAGTAGAGGAGCTTGACACGCGTCTCGTAGTCGAGCCCTCCGTCTCCTCGCCGCTGGAGCGGAACCCACGTGGTGCTCTTCCACGCCGGGGCCGATCCGTCGCCCGTGAGGGCGAAGTCGGCCGTCGGCGCGACGGTCATCTCCGGGAGGGCGCCCGACGCGCCCGCGTCCGCTGTCTCAGGAGCAGCGCAGGCGGCCCCGGCCGAGACACCGGCCCATACGCAGACGGACACGATGCCACGAACGGGCACTGGCAGCACCATCGGTGTTCTCCGTCGATGAAGGCCGAGGGACGAAGCCTATTGCGCCAGCGCCAGCAGCGCCTCCCGCACGACCCCCCGGAACAGCGGCACCTTGTAGCCGTTCCGCTTGAGCGGCTGCGCGCCTTCCACGGCCGCATCGCCGGCGCGCGCTGCCACCTCGGGCGTGAGTGCCTGGCCGATGATCACGCGCTCCACCGCCTCTGACCGCCACGGGATCGGGGCCGCACCGCTCAGGACCACGCGGCCGGCGCGCACGGTCGCCCCGTCGAACTGGAGCGCCAGTGCCACACCCGCCAGCGCAAAATCCCACGCGCCGCGCGCGCGCACCTTGCGGTACGAGCTGCGCAACCCGCGCGGCGCGGCCGGAATGTCGATGGCCGTCACGATCTCGCCGGCCTCGAGCACCGTCTCCCGCCGAATGTCGTCCCGCGGGGAGACGTGGAACCGCGCCATGGGCACGCGGCGCGTCCCGCCGCGACCGGCGATCTGCACCGTCGCGTCGAGCGCCACGAGCGCGGGCGCCGTGTCGGACGGATGGACGATGTAGCAGCCCTGCCCGCCGAGGATGCAGTGGAACTGGTTCTCGCCCGCCAGGGCGTAGCAGGTGCTCCCGCCCTTGCGGCTGCAATGGAACTCCCCGCGGTAGTACCAGCAGCGGGGTTTCTGGCAGAGGTTGCCGCCGAGCGTCCCCTGATGGCGGAGTTGCGGGCTGGCCACGGCCCGCGCCGCCTGCGCCAGCACGGGGTAGCGCTGGTTGATCACGGGATCGGACGCCACGGCCGCGATCGTGGTCAGCGCGCCGATCCGCACGCCGCCGCGGCCGTCGTCCCGGATACCGCGGAGCGCGTCCAGCCGCGACAGACTCACCACCTTCGAGCAGGTGAACACCTCGTCCCGGAGACAGCCGAGCAGGTCCGAGCCCCCGGCCGAGATCCGCGTGTCGCTGGCCCCAAGCTGGGCGAGCGCCTCGTCGAGCGACTGCGCGCGTACGTAGCTGAATGGCGGTAGCATGGCTCAGCCCTCCCCGCGCTCAGCGAGCGCCGCGACGAGTCGCAACGGGTCGACCGGCGTGTGCGTCACTCGGACGCCGGTCGCGTGATAGATGGCATTCCCGATCGCGGCCGCGGTGGGGATCGTCGCGGGCTCGCCGATTCCCTTCGCCCCGGTCGCGTTGCACTCGGTGTCCTTCGGGTCGATCGGCACGCACGTCATGTCGGCCGGGACGTCGAGCATCGTCGGCAGCTTGTAGTCGTGCCAGTTGAGGTTCGCCATCTTGCCGGTCTGATCCACGTCCAGCACCCGCTCCTCGGTGAGTCCGAACCCGATGCCCATCGTGATCCCGCCGAACACCTGGTTCTGATAGGTCAGCTGGTTCATCACGCGCCCGCTGTCATGCGCCGCGACGAACCGCACTACCCGGACCTCGCCCGAGGCGGTATCGACCTCGACCTCGCAGAACTGCGCGGCGAAGGGGGTCACCGCCTTGTTTGCGGGGTTGGGACCGCGGTAGCCGACCCCGGTGAGGCTCCGGCGCCGCCGCAAGCCCTGCAGCTCGGTGAGCGACCGCGTCACCGCGGGATCCTGCGTGCTCACCACCTTCCCGTCCCGCAAGGTCAGCGTGGACACCTCGACCTTGAGCTCCTCGGCCGCCAATTCCAGCAGTTGCCGCTTCACGTCCACCGCGGCGGCCCGCACGGCCGGCGATTCGGTGGGCACCGTCTTGCTGCCGCCGCTCCCGGTGGCGAACTGCGTGCTGCCGGTATCGGCGTGCTCGATCTCCACCGCGTCGGGGGCGACCCCCAACTCCTCGGCCACCACCATCGCCATCACCGTCTTGGTGCCGGTGCCGATGTCGCTGGCCCCCATGTTCAGGTTGACGCTGCCGTCGGCGAAGATCTTCACGACCGCCGTGCTCGGCGGGCCGCCGCCGCCGGCCACCCAGAGCCCCGCCGCCACGCCAACCCCGCGCTTGACGGTGCCCCGGTTACCTTGCCGCGCAATCTCGGCGCGCACCGCGTCCCAGCCGAACGCCGCCGCGCCCTGTTCGAGACACTGCCGCAGGCCGGTGGACGTGTACGGGACGTTGCCGCGCGCCTGGCTCACCGTGGGAACGTTGCGGACCCGGAGGGCGACGGGATCCATGCCGATCGCCTCCGCCAGCGCGTCCATCATCTGCTCCAGGGCCCACGCGCCCTGCGGATGTCCCGGCGCGCGGAACGGCCGCGCCGGCCCGGCGTTGATCAGGAGGTCCGTCAGTTCCGTGCGCACGTTGGCGCACGTGTAGGTGTCCCGCACGGGCCAGTCGAGCAACGACACCCCACCCGCCGGTTCCGAACCGCTCGCGCCCGATCCCCAGAACTGCATGGCGGTGATCGTGCCATCCCGCTTGACGCCCGCCTTGAGCCGCATGTTGCTGGCCGGCCGGTTGCCCACGGCGAGCAGCGTCTCCTCGCGCGTGAGCACCAGCTTCACCGGCCGCGCGGTGGTCTTGGCGAGCAACGCCGCGACCACCGAGTACTTGCTGGTCTGGAGCTTGGAGCCGAACCCGCCGCCCATGTAGTGGCCCACCACGCGCACCAGGGAGAACGGCATGCCCAGCGTCGCCGCCACCTGCATCTGCACGTTGTACACACCCTGCGTGGATTCCCACAGCGTGAGGCGGTCGCCGTCCCAGCGAGCGACACAGCCGTGCAGCTCCATCGGCGTGTGAATCTCGCACTCGTTGCGGTACTCCTGATCGAGCACCACGTCCGCCTCGGCAAACCCCCGCGCCACGTCGCCACGCTGGTAGACTTGCGTCTCGCCGGCCTGGTTTCCGCTATCGCGCACCTGCGGCGCTCCCGGCTCCAGCGCCTTGCGCTCGTCCGCCAGGAACGGCCGCTCTTCGTACTGCACCTGGATCGCCCGCAGCGCGTCGCGCGCCTGGTACGCCGTTTCGGCGGCCACGGCGGCCACGGCCTCGCCCTGAAACCGGCAGTGCGGATCGAACAGTTGGGTGCGGATCATGTCGGCGTGCGGCCGCGTGGCGCGGTCGAGCGGCGTGAACGCGGTCAGCGCCGCCCGGACGCCGGGCATTGCGGCTGCGCGCCGCACGTCCACCGCCGTGACCATCGCGTGGGGATGGGGGCAGCGCAGGATCGCGCCGTACAGCATGCCGGGGAGCGTGAGGTCGGCCGGATAGACGGCCGTGCCGCTCACCCGCTCGTACCCGTCCACGCGCGGCAGCGGCTTCCCCACGACGCGGGTCTCGCCCCACGGCTCGAGGTCGGTGGAGACCTCCGTCTCGGGAAGCTCGATGCCCCTGATGTAGTACTGGGCGTCGGGATGCTCTTTCATGGCGCACCTCCCGCGCGCTTGAGCTCGGCCGCGCGCCGGACCGCCGTGACGATGTGGGGATAGGCCCCGCAGCGGCACAGGTTACCGCTCATGCCGTGCCGGATGGCGTCGACCGAGGGGTCGGGGTCGGTCCGCAGCAATCCCTCCGCGGCCACGATCTGGCCCGACGTGCAGTAGCCGCACTGGTAGGCGTCGTGCTCCAGGAACGCCTGTTGGACCGGGCCCAGCTCCTCGCCGGCCAGCAAGCCCTCGACCGTCACGATCTTGGCGCGTTCGGCCTCGACCGCGAGCGTCAGGCAGGCGTACCGCGGCGCCCCGTCCAGCAGCACCGTGCAGGCGCCGCACTCGCCGCGATCACAGCCCACCTTGGTACCGGTCAGCTCCAGCACCTCGCGCAGCACGTGGGCCAGCGACCAGCGGGGCTCGACGAGCACGTCCTGGGTCCGCCCGTTGATGTCGAGCGCCACCTTGACCAGCTCCGTGGCGTCGAGGACGTCCGGGACCTCCGGGTGCTGGGCGGCGAGTTGGCCGGCCGCCGTGGCCGACAGCACGCCCGTCCCCATCGTCGTGAGGAACCCCCGCCGACTGATCTCGCGACGCTCCGACGTGGCGCGATCGTCGCCGCCGTTCGGGTCTCTCGTCATGCGCGCCTCCTCCACATGGGCGAGATGGTGGTAATCCGAGGAATGGGTTCACAAAAGGGGGTGGAGTGTGAAGGTGGGGTGAAATCGGCGTGAACCTGTGAAATCCGCGCGGCGCTCGTGCGTCCGGCGGGGCTGCTGGTCCGCACCCGTGGCACTCGTTGACATCATCAAGCTGCAGGCGTTTGATTCCCGCGGCACTACGGATTGCCGACGGTCGTCACTCCTCCAGCGACGTGATCTGATCATATGACCGGATCGTTCGATCCCTCCAAGCGGCTGCTCTCCCTGGATGCCCTGCGCGGCTACACGATCGTCCTCATGGTGATCGTCAATGACCCGGGGTCCTGGAGTCACGTGTACCCGCCGCTCCTGCATGCGAAGTGGCACGGCCTCACATTGACGGACCTGGTCTTTCCCTTCTTCCTGTTCATCGTCGGAGTCTCCATCACGCTGGCCTATACGAAACGGTTGGATGCCGGTGCCTCGAAGAAGGACCTCTACGGGAAGATCGTCTCTCGCTCGATCAAGATCATGCTGCTCGGCTGGTTCCTCTGGCTCTGGCCGAGTTTCAGTTTCGAGGGAATGCGGTACGTGGGAGTCCTGCCGCGGATCTCGATGGTCTTTCTCGTGTGTGCGCTGATCTTCTTGCACACCAACTGGAAACAGCAGGCGTGGATCGCGGCACTCACCCTGATCGCCTATTGGCTCCTGCTGGCGCTGGTGCCGGTGCCCATTGATGAGGTCATCCACCAGGCGTTGGCCTCGGGGCAGGTCCAGTCCAGCGGCGGATTGCTGGACATTGGCCAGATCACCCAAGTGTCACACGGCTTCATCGCCGCGAATTACGAGCCCGGCGTCAATATCACAGCCTGGCTCGATCGGGTGCTCGTGCCGGGCAGCTTCTGGGAACGGGCATGGGACCCGGAAGGCCTGATGAGCACGTTCCCGGCGATCGTCACGGGAATCATCGGGATGCTCATCGGCAAAGTGATCCTCGCGCGAGAAGACTCATACAAGAAACTCACCTGGATATTCCTCAGTGGCTTTGCCATGTATCTCCTCGGCGGAGCCTGGGGATGGTTCATGCCATTGAACAAGAATCTGTGGACGAGTTCGTACACCCTGTGGACGGCGGGCATGTGCACGATGGGGCTGGCGGCGTCAATCCTGGTGGTGGACATCCTGGGGTATACGCGAGGCACGACACTCGGCAGGGTCTATGGGGCGAACGCCATCGCGTCGTATGTGCTGGCCGGGATGCTCACCGTCGTGTTCTATTCGCCCGTTGTCGGGGGAGAATCCCTGAACGGACTCTGGATGGAAGGGATGACCAGTGTTGGAGTACCGCCCAAGCTGGCCTCCCTGGCCTACGCCATCATGTACATGTTCATCATCTACATTCCCGCCTACGCGTTGTACCGGAAGCGGATCTTCATCAAGGTGTAGCTGCGGCTCGGTCGGACACGCTCGGCTCTCGGATGGATCGGGAGAGTCCTGCGGTACTATCGCTGGTCGTGTTCCGACGCCTTCGACAACGGGGAACGCGCGCGACGGTGTCCGGATTCCCTCGGACGACCGGGAGTTCGCTGCCGGTTCGCCTCTCCCCAGTGAAATGCGGCTCCGGGGAGCGGGCAAGCCGCCGTTCTGGCCGAACCGCGTCCCGCGCCCTATTGTCGCGTAGCCCCAGTCAAGGTCGCCCCATGCCCGACCTACTGGATCGCCTCGCCGAGGCGCTCCAGGACCGCCACGCGCTTCAGAGCGCGAGCGGGGCCGTGGTGGGATGGCCACGGTCTCTCGCGCCGAGGCTCGGAAGCACGATCGCAAGCTCGCTGTCAGCGTCTGGCGCCCCGAGTTTGCCGCCGAGCTTTCGTGCAGGAGATCACGACCACCGTTTGCAGCATCCCCACAACCTGCCGCCGGTCCGACTCGGGCCGTGGGGCCAGGCGGCGAGCGCCTCCTCGGACCCGGTGTCCTTGACGGCCGGCTGCGGAACTGGTGGAGATCCGTTGTCCCCTGTTCACCTACGCCTGGAGGCGTCA
>JAOTWJ010000255.1 GCA_029862925.1 Gemmatimonadota bacterium | reverse complement strand
CCCAGGCGACTGCGATCGTTCATAGCGACCAGCAGTACGACGGCGATGATCGGGAGGACCAGACCGTTGACGACCTGCGCCAGCACGATGAGCGGTACCGGACGCACGCTGGCCAGCGCCGTGACCGCCCCGACGATCACACAGCCACCCCACACCAGGCGCGCCGTAGGACGCCGCACGTCTCGGCCACGCCCGAGAGTGTCCAGCACGGCGTAGGCGGCGGCCAGCGGCGCGGTGATGGCGGATGACACGCCCGCCGCTGCGTAGCCCAGCGCAAACGCGTGGCTTGCCCAGCGGCCCAGTAGCGGCTCGAGCTGCGCGGCCATGTCCGATGCCGAGTGGACCTCAGCGCCGTCGAGCGCCGACGCCGCTGTAACGACGACGGCGGCCGACACCACGCCGCCGAGGCCGATGGCCAGCACGAGATCCCACCGCGCGGCGGGGAGGTCCTCCGGACCGGACCACCGCTCGCGCACGGCCGCGGCGTGCAAGAACAAGTTGTACGGAACGATCGTGGTGCCGATGAGTGCGAGCGCCGTGACGTCGGCGCCGGACGGCAGTCGGGGCCACACTGCGCCCTGGAGCAGCGTGCCGACCGCGGGCGCCACGAGAATGGCCGTGGCGAGGAACATCACGCCCATGGTTGCCACACAGGCCGCGAGCACCCGCTCGAGGAGGTGATACCGACCGCTCCAGAGCAGCAGTCCGGCCGCGACGGCGCCGAGGGCCACCCACCCTCTGAGCGGCACACCGGTCATCGCTTCGAGACCCAACGCGGCGCCGGTGAGATTCCCGGCCTCGTAGGCGGCCGCGCCGCTCACCACGGCGGTCGCCGCGAGTGCGGCGAGAGAGATTCCGAGCCATCGCGGACCGCGGACCGCCCGCAGAGCCGTGCCGAGCCCGGCGCCGGTCGTGAGCCCGAGTCGTGCACTCATCTCCTGGAGCACGATGGTCGCGACGGTCGCAAACACGAGGGCCCAGATGAGTTGCGCGCCAAACCGCGCGCCGGCGAGGGTGGCGGTGGTGACCGTGCCCGGTCCGATGAAGGCGGCCGCGACAATGACGCCGGGGCCGACGCCCCGCCAGCGGCGGGTCACCTGATGTCGAACGGGAGGCCCACGACCTGCGCGGAGGCGCCGGCCGCGTCGACCATGGCGTTGAGCTCCACCTCTCGGCGCAGCAGCGCCAGCCCCAGGTAGCCGTTGTACCGGTGGACCCAGGCGATGCTGGTCACGCGACCAGCGTCCTTGCCGTCGCGCTCGACGGTTGGGTCGTCGGGATCGGGAGGGTCATCCCAGATCACGCCGCCCAGCCAGCGGTTGGGGTGGCCGCGGAAATGGACGCGCGCGACGGTCTCCTGCCCGGTGTAGCACCCCTTCGTGTACGACACGCCGTCGATCTCGTCGAACCGCACTTCCTGTGGCAGGGTCTTGGGTCCTATCTCGGTCCCGACCTGTGGCCAGCCGGCGAGGATGCGCGCCAGCTCGAGCAGAAGCGGGTCGCCGGGCAGGATGCCGGCGGCGCCGAGGACATCGCGCACCGTGTCGGCGCTGCTCCGCACGCACGAGATCTGAAAGGCGAAGGGGCCGTCGTCCGGCGGTCGCGAGACGAGACATTCCACGCCGCCGATCGACGCGTCGGCCGTGTTCCCCGGCTCGGGTATGGCGAGGCCCGCGGCGCGCGCTCGCCCGGTTGCCTCAGGTCCCACGGCGCGAAGCACGGTCAACTCGGTGGTGCGGTCGAGAACGTGGGCCAGGCGCGGAGGGAAGTATCGATGGAAGACCTGCAGGACAGCGGCCCGTGCGGCACCCGGCCCGAAGGTGAGGATCTCACCCACTCCGCGCGCGACCCAGAGATCGCTCACGATCATGCCCTTGGGTGTGAGCACCGCGCCGTAGACGAACCCTCGCTCACCGCGTGCCTCGACGTCGCTGGTGAGCACGCCCTGGATGCACGTGACGGCACCCGCGCCTGCCAGGCTGACCGTGCTGCTCTCGTACTCGGCCATAGCGGCGCCGTCCAGCACCTCGCTCTCCTGTGCCAGCGGTAGGGCCTCCTCGTCGAGGAGGAAGACCGTCTGAGCGGGGAGGTCGCCCCGCTGGGTCTCAGGGCGCGTATCGTCCGGCTCGTTCATACGACCAATCGAGAAGCTCAACCGGGTGGATGACGGGAATGGTGAGGCCGGCTCCGAGGAGTCCCGCGCCGATCTGCATGATACACCCGGGATTGCCGCTCGCCACCACGTCGGGCCCTGCGTCCCGGATGGCGGCGACCTTTCGATCGAGTACTGCCAGCGAGATCGCGGGCTGGGCCAGCGAGTAGCTTCCGGCGCTGCCGCAGCAGAGGTCCGCCTCGTGGTGGCGGACGCGCTCCAGACCGTCGATCGCGTCGAGCAGCGTTTCGGGGTCGGCAGTGATCCGCTGTGCGTGCGCCAGGTGGCACGGCGGGTCGTACGCCACTCGCAGGTCGAGCCGCGCGCCGGGCGCGGGACCGCGAGCGCTCAAGAGCTCACTCACATCCCGGACGCTGGCGGCGAGCATCTCCCCCTGGGATTGCAGCGGGTCGCCGTCGAGCAGCCGGCCGTATTCCTTGAGGATGGCTCCACAGCCCGCGGCGTTAACCGCGATGAGGGCGCCGTCGGGACGGGACGAAAACGCCTCGACGTTCCGGCGTGCCAGCTCGCGGCCTGCCTCGTGCTGGCCCGCGTGCACGTGGAGCGCGCCGCAGCAGCCTTGGCCCGCGACTGCGCGGACCGCGTAGCCGTTGACCGCGAGCACGCGCTCGGTGGCATCGTGCACGTGGGAGAACAGATCGTCCATGATGCAGCCGCGGAACAGCGCGAATGGCGTGCCGGCTCCGTCTGTCGAAACTTCGCGTCTCGCTGTGTGAGTGCGCAGCGGTCGCGTCGCGGCCAGCATACCGAGCGCGAAGCCGGGTCGAGAGCGACCCACGAGGCTGGCCGCAAGTGGTCGCACCAGTCTCGCCGCGGTCAGGAACGGTCTGCGAAACAGCGGCTCCGCCATGATCGCGTGCGTGAGGCGAACGACCGGATGGGGCGGCCGCGCGTCGTGGAGGTCCCGACGGGCG
>JAOTWJ010000254.1 GCA_029862925.1 Gemmatimonadota bacterium | reverse complement strand
GCAGGCGGAGCGACGCGCCTACCTGCGGGCGCTGCGCCAGGTGGAGGAAGGGACGGATGTGGTCACCAGCCTGCTGAACCACCACGAGTGGTACGTGGTGCGTAACGCCGCGGATCTCGCCGGTGACCTGCAGATCGGGGAGGCGGTGCCGGGCCTGGGCCGCGCGGCGACGCATGCCGACCCGCGGGTGCGGCGATCCGTAGGGATCGCTCTGGCGCGGATCGGTACCCCGGAGACGGCGGGACACTTGCGCAAGATGCTCGGGGACCCCGATCCCGAGGTCCGGGTCGCGGTGCTCAGGGAGATCGGCGGACGGACCCTGAGCGGGCTGGCGATGCCGTTGGTGACGGCGGCGGAGGCCGAGGAGGACCCTGAGGTTCTGGCGGAGTACTTCCTGGCGCTGGGCCGGATCGGGACGCCCGACGCGGTGCAGGCGCTCGCGAAGGCGGCTCGGTCGTCCGGCGGGATTCTGTCGCGGCGACCTGCGGGGCCCCGCCTCGCCGCCATCGCCGCGCTCGGGGTGGCGGGCAGCCCGGCGGCCGTCGAGACGCTGCGCGCGCTCGCCGGCCGGAGGGGAACCGTGGGATCGGCGGCGACCGCCGCGCTGCGGCAGGCCCGCGCCGGCGGCGCTACCGCGGAATGAAGTCCTGCGCCGGGGTGATCCGGCGCGCGAATGCCGCCAGGAGCTTCGCCGCTCGTTCCAGGTCGGTGAGATCCACCATCTCGTTGGGGCTGTGCATGTAGCGGTTGGGGATCGAGACGAGCCCCGTCGCCACCCCGCGGTGCGCCGTCGCAATCGCATCCGCGTCCGTCCCCGTATCGCGCGGCGCAGCCTGCAGCGTATAGGGGATCTTTTCCCGCTCCGCCGTGTCCACCAGCAGCTCCAGCACGATCGGATTGACCGCCGACCCGCGCGACAGGACGGGGCCGCCGCCCAATCGCACGTCGCCTACCTCCTTCTTGTCGGCGCCCGGGTTGTCGGTGGCGTGGGTGACGTCCACGACGATGGCCACCTGCGGGCCGATGTCGGTGGCGCTCGTCCGGGCGCCGCCGCCGAACAGCGCGATCTCCTCCTGGGCCGTGGCCACCGCGTGCACGGCGGCGCGCAGCCGTCGGCGTTTCAGCAGCCGTAACGCCTCGAGCACGACGAACGCGCCGATGCGGTTGTCGATGGAGCGCGAGACGAGCCGGCCGTTGGGCAGCTCGAGTGCGTGCCCGGTGAGCACCGCCGGGTCGCCCACCCGAACCCGCGCGAGCGCGTCCTTGCGGCTCTTGGCCCCGATGTCGATCCACAGGTCCGAGACCTTGGTGACCTTGTCGCGCTCTTCGGCTTTGAGCAGGTGAATGGGCTTCTTGCCGACGACACCCGGGACGGGACCCTGTTTGGCGGCGATGACGACCCGCTGCCCCACGAGGACCTGACTGTCCCATCCCCCGATCGTGCCGAAGGAGAGGAACCCGTCGTCGTCCACATGCACGAGCATGAGGCCGATTTCGTCGATGTGGCCGGCGAGCATGATCCGCGGAGCGCCCTCGGCGTTGAGCACGGCCGCCGAATTCCCCGAGACGTCGGCGGTGACGGTGTCGGCGATCCGGGCAGCCTCCTCGCGCCACACGGTGGCCGGCGCGGTCTCGAAGCCGGACGGGCCGGGCACGTCGAGCAAGCGGTGCAGGAAGTCCTTGGATGCGCGTTGCATGGGCGATACGAGTGAAGGGTTGGGTCAACCGGCGCTCAACGCGGGCGCTCCGGCGGCAACTCCCGGCCCTCGCTGCCCGGCGGGGGCAGTGGGTCGAGCGCACGATAGCACACGAGCCGCTCCCGGTGAAGCAGGCGCACGAGGTGCCCCAGCCGTTGCTCCGCCGGCTCCACGGCGTCGCCGAACTGGTCCCGCACCAGCTCGGCGACCTCCCCAACGGTACGCGCCCCGTCGAACAGGCGCCAAGCGGCGGTCCCCACCTCGTCCAGCCGGATCCGGCGGACGGCCATGAAGTACGCGAGCCAGTCGAGGGGGAGCAGGAGTCCGCGACTGCGCGGCCGCGGCCGGATGACCACGAGGCGCTCCCCGTCCGTTACCCAGTCGGCGACGCGGATTGGCGCCACGTCGAGCAGGTTGGGCGCGTCACGCCGCGTGCGACGCCTCACGGCCGACGCGCCGCGCCGCAACGAAAACCGCCCTCCCGGGGGAAGGCGGCCGTCGCGTCGCGCGCGCGCGGCGGTCAATCGGAGACCTTCGTAGCCGCCAACCGCGCGTCCCGCATCTTCGAGAGCGGGAACCAGACGAGCAAGTACAGGATGACGGGATAGATGATGAGCCCGAGCCACGGGTTCGCCGCGAACCCGGCGGCGAAGCGCTGGAAGCCGAGGATCGCGGGGTAGAAATCGCCGCCCATCACGGCGAGGGCGAGCAGCACCGCCATCAGCGACTCGCCGGCGATGAACCCCGAGGACAAGAGCACGCCGACGTTCTCGGCGCGCGTCCGCTCGACGTCGGTTGCCCCCCGACGCTTGAGCGCGCCGTCCAGGACCCACTTGATCACGCCGCCCACGAAGATGGCGGCCGTGGACTGAAACGGGAGGTACATGCCGACCGCGATCAGCATCGGAGCCGGCGCCTTGATCAGGATGAGGCCGAGGGCCAAGAACATGCCGGCGATCACCAGCGGCCACGCCATCTGGCCGGCGACGATCCCGTTGGCCATGAGGGCCATCAGGCCCGCCTGCGGCGCCGGCAGCTCCGCCGAGCCAATCGTGTACACGCGGTTCAGCAGGATGAGCGCGAACGGCAGCACCGCCGCGGCGAAGATCACACCGACGATCTCGGCGATCTCCATGCGCCAGGGCGTGCCGCCCAGAATGTGACCGACCTTGAGGTCCTGCATCATGTCGCCGGCGACACCGGCGGCGCAGCACACCACGCCCGCCACGCCCAGGACGCCCGCCACGCCATGGACGTCGGTGACGCCCAGGAACACCATGAGCAGCGCCGCGATGAGGAGCGCGCTGAGCGTGAGCCCGGAGATGGGGTTGTTGGAGCTGCCGATCAGGGCCACGAGGTAGCCGGCCACCGCGGCGAACAGGAAGCCGAGTACG
>JAOTWJ010000253.1 GCA_029862925.1 Gemmatimonadota bacterium | reverse complement strand
CGGACGCTAGTTTGAAGTCACTCAGGGGAGGTCGAACCCTCTGCCCGCGAGGTTGCTGTGCGTGGTTCGCGACTGGTTACGATCGAGAGCTTCATCATCGAGCAGGAGCGGCTGTTCCCTGAGGCCACGGGGGAGCTCACGAACGTCCTTTACGACGTGGCCCTCGCCGCCAAGGTCATCTCGAGCTACGTGCGCCGTGCCGGACTCGCCGCCGTGCTCGGGCGTGCCGGGGCGGTGAACGTCCAGGGCGAAGAGCAGCAGAAGCTCGACGTCCTGGCGAACGAAGTAATGAAGCACGTGATTCAGAAGACCGGTCGCGTCTGCGTCACCGCGTCGGAAGAGGACGAGGAGCCGGTGCCCGTCACCGTGGAGCATCGGCCGGGAAAATACGTACTGCTGTTCGATCCGCTCGACGGGTCCTCCAACATCGACGTGAACGCGTCCATCGGGACGATCTTCTCCATTCACAAGCGGATGACGCCGGAGGGCACGCCCGGTACGCTCGAGGACTGCCTGCAGGTGGGGCGCAGTCAGGTCGCGGCGGGCTACGTCATCTACGGCTCGAGCACGATTCTCGTCTACAGCTCGGGGGTCGGGGGCGCCCATGGGTTCACGCTCGATCCGCGGATTGGGGAGTTCCTCCTGAGTCACCCCAATATCGTCAGCCCCAAGTCGGGTACGTACTACAGCGTCAACGAGAGCAACTACGATCGGTGGTCCGACGGGTATCGCGAGGTGGTGCGGGTGTTCAAGAGCAAGAAGAACGCCCGCTACATCGGATCGCTCGTGGCCGACTTCCACCGCAACCTGATCGCCGGGGGGATCTTCATGTACCCGGCGGACAAGAAGTCGCCTCAGGGCAAGCTGCGGCTCCTCTACGAGGCGGCCCCGCTCGCGTTCATCGCGGAAGCCGCGGGCGGCGCCGCCACCGACGGCGAGCGCCCGATCCTCGACCTCGAGCCCGCGGCCCTGCATCAGCGCACACCCCTCGTGATTGGCAGCGCGGAGGACGTGGCCTTCGTGCAGAAAACGCTGGCGAAGGCGACCGCGGGCGCGGCGTGAGCGACGCCCGACACACGCCCTCGGGCGTGCCCGTCGACGTCGTCTACGGCCCGGACCCGCCGGGCACGTTTCCCTTCACGCGGGGCGTCCACCCCACGATGTACCGCGGCCGGCTCTGGACCATGCGCCAGTATGCCGGCTTCGGCACGGCCGAGGAAACCAACGCGCGGTTCCGTGCCCTCCTCGCCGCCGGTCAGACCGGTCTGTCGGTCGCGTTCGACCTGCCCACCCAGATGGGGTACGACTCCGACGCTCCGCTCGCCGCCGGGGAAGTGGGGCGGGCGGGTGTTGCCGTCGACACGGTCGACGACCTCGCGCGGGTGTTCGAGGGTATTCCGCTCGAGCGCGTGTCCACCTCGATGACGATCAACGCCACGGCGGCGACACTGCTGGCGATGTACGTCGTGGTGGGTGAGGAGCGGGGCGTCCCGCGCACCCAGCTCCGCGGCACGATTCAGAACGACGTCCTCAAGGAGTACGTGGCGCGGGGAACGTACATCTATCCGCCCGAACCGTCGCTGCGCCTGATCACGGACGTGTTCCGGTTCGTGGCCGAGCAGGGGATGCCGTTCAATCCGATTTCGGTGAGCGGCTATCACATCCGGGAGGCCGGGGCGACGGCGGTGCAAGAGGTGGCGTTCACGCTGGCCAACGCTATCGAGTATCTCGATCACGCCAAGGCCGCAGGGCTCGATGCGGCGGCCGTGGCCGGTCAGCTGTCGTTCTTCTTTGCCGCGCACAACGACCTGTTTGAAGAGGTCGCCAAGTTCCGCGCCGCCCGCCGGCTGTGGGCGACCATCGTGCGGGACCGCTATCAGGGGACCGACGAGCAGTGCTGGCTGCGGTTCCACACGCAGACCGGCGGGTCCACGCTCACGGCACAACAGCCGCTCACGAACGTCGTGCGGGTGGCCGTGCAGGCGCTGGCCGCCACGCTAGGCGGCACGCAGTCGCTGCATACGAATGGGTACGACGAAGCGTTGGCCCTGCCGACCGAAGCGGCCGCCACGCTCGCGCTGCGCACGCAGCAGGTACTGGCGTACGAATCCGGGGTGGCGCAGACGGTGGATCCGCTGGGCGGCTCGCACTACGTGGAAGCGCTGACCGACGAAATCGAACAGCGCGCACGGGCGCTGCTCGACGAGATCGCGCGCGGGGGCGGGGCGGTGGCCGCGATCACCCGCGGCGAGTTCCAGGAGGCGATCGCGCGCTCGGCCTATGCGTACCAGCAGGCCGTGGAACACGGGACGCAGGTGGTGGTGGGCGTGAACCGGTTCACGGACGACGCGCCCCCTCCGGAAATTCCCGCGCCGGAGTACTCACAGCTCGCGGCCCAGCAGGTGGCCCGGGTGCGCGCGGCGCGCGAGCGGCGGGACCGGCGGGTATGGCGCCAGAGCCTGGACGCGCTCGCGGACGCGGCCCGCGGGTCGGCGCCGCTCCTGCCCTGCATTCTCGTGGCGGTCAAGGCGCGGGCGAGCGTGGGGGAGATCGGCCACGTGTTGCGCGGAGTGTGGGGCGAGTTCCGGCCGCCCGTCTAGGCGTCTCTAGGGGAAGAGCCGCCCCCAGCGCATCACGAGGCTCCCGATCGTCACCCCCGCGAGCAGGAACCCCCCGGCCGACAGCCCGCCGATCAGGTTGTCGACCTCGCGCTGTTCCCCCTCGCTGATCGCCGCCGTCCAGAACACGTACGAGCCCGCGCCCGCGAGCGCCCCGATGATCAGGCCAGCGACGGTGGCCCGCTTGCGCTGCCAGAGGGTGTCGATCGCCACGAGGGAAATCCGGATCGCCCCCGCATCGGTGGCTAGGCCCAGCGAGTCGGTGCCCGCGTGCATGAGGCGGCCGCCGATGCGCGCCGACGAGACGTGCAATCGGAGGTGGGTGCCCGGGCCGAGGTCCGCGAGGGCCGCGCTGAGTCGGGGAGGTGGAGCGGCCGCGCGCGTCGAATCGGGAACCTGGGCGGTCGCCTCACCACCCGCCGAAAGCGCGAGCGCGAGGAAACCGGGGATGACTGCCGCCGACCGCCGCATGGGGCGC
>JAOTWJ010000076.1 GCA_029862925.1 Gemmatimonadota bacterium | reverse complement strand
CGTCGCGTGATCGTGAACTCCCGCCCTGCGATCCGGACGACGGCGTCGCCGCGGGCGCGAATGGCGTCCGTCGCCTCCCCAAACAAGTGCGTGACGTGCGCCGGATCGTACGGCGCCCCGATCGTCGCGACGGCGCGTACGGTCGGCAGATGGCGGGCGGCCTGCAGCACGGCTGCCCCACCCAGGGAATGGCCCACCAGCAGGGCCGGCGCGGTATGGGTTTCCGACAGAAAACGGCAGGCCGCCAGGAGGTCGTCGACGTTGGAGCTGAACGTGGTCTCGCCAAACGCTCCGGCGCTCTCGCCCAGGCCCGTGAAGTCGAAGCGCAAGACAGCCAGCCCGTGCCGGTTCAGTTCCCGGGCGATGCGAACGGCGGCTTTGAGGTCCTTCGAGCAGGTGAAGCAGTGGGCGAAGAGCGCCCACGCCACGGGTCGGGCGTCGGCCGGAAGATCCAGTCGGGCCGCCAGGTCCGCGCCCGACGCGCCGGGGAAGGTGAGTGCGGTGCTCGGCATACGTGTGGAGTTTAAGCGCCGCGCGGGAGACGGGCCACCCGGAGGCGACGGCTTGCCATCGCGCGCCCCCACGTTTGATTCCGGCGACGGCGATGACGGCATTGCTGATCCTCAAGCTCGTGGCGCTCGGCGCGGGCGCGGGTGGCCTCGGAGCGCTGCTCGGTATTGGCGGCGGACTGATCCTCGTGCCGGCGCTCGTCTTCCTCGCAGACCTCTCGTTCACGCACGCGGTCGGCACGAGTCTGGTGTGCGTCGTGGGCACGTCGGTCGCCAGCTCGGCAGTGCTGTTTTCCCGAGAGCGCATCGATGTGAGTCTCGCGATCGAGCTCCAGTGCTTCGCCGTGGCCGGCGCGGTGACGGCCGGACTCCTGGCGCCGTTCGTTCCGGTCCGGCTGTTGTACGTCGCGTTTGCCCTCGTGCTGCTCGTTGCCGCGTGGCGGACCGTGCCGCGACCAGCGCTTCCCGCCGCTGTGCCGCCCCGGCGCCGATCCGGGTCAGCCGCCCGGGCGGGGGCGCTGGGGGGCGGAACGATCGCGAGCCTGCTCGGGGTGGGGGGCGGCGTCGTCTTCGTGCCGCTGCTCCACCTGGTGGCGGGACTCGACTTCCACCGCTCGGCGGCGACCAGTGTGTATATCATCGGCGTCACGGCGGGCTCCGGTGCCCTCGTGTACGTGGCCCGTGGTGTGGTCGACCTGGAGGTGGTCGTCCCCACGATGCTGGGGGTGCTCGCGGGGGCGACGGCCGCAGCCGCCAGCGGTCATCGATTGGACGCGCGCGGCCTCAAGCTCGCGTTTGCCCTCCTGCTCGTGTACGTGGCCGGCCGCATGCTCTGGCGAGGGGTCGCCGGTGGCTGACCGCACGCGCGCCGCCGCCATGGCGCTCCGGTTCCTGCTGGCCGTAGCCGTTACCGGCGCCGGGCTTGGGCTCCTTGCCGAGTTCGTCCCCGTGCCGGTCGGGTGGACCGGGTGGGACCCGGCGGCCCGCGCGCTCCGACTCATCGGCGTGAGCGCGCTGCTGGCTGCGCCCTTCGCGGCGCTTGGGATGCTCGCGTTCCGCGAGCGCGGGCGCCGTCTCGGGTGGTATGCGACCGCAACCCTCGTGGTCGCGGCCGTCGGACTCCTGCTCGCGCGGTGACGCACCGCGTATACTTGGCCCATGCGTCCTGATACGCTGGGCGTCATCGGTCTGGGTGCGGTTGGCGGGTCGGTGGCCTGGCAAGCGACGGCCGCCGGCATCCCGCGTGTGCTGGGATTCACGCGGCGCCCGGTCGAAGGTGTCGCCGCGGTGCGCGCGGGGGCGGTCACCGAGCTCGCGACGTCGGCACGGTCCGTGTTGCGGCGCGCAGATCTGGTCGTGCTGGCCGCGCCGCCGGCGGCCACCCTGCGACTGCTCGACACTGCCGCCCGCGATCTCCCGAGCGGCGCTTTCTGCACGGACGTCACGGGAGTGCAGGCCGCCGTCCTGAACCGGGCTCGGGCCGTCGGCCTCGGCGATCGCTTTGCGGCCTCCCACCCCCTGGTCGAGGTGCCGGGGACGGGCTTCGCGGCCGCCGCCCCGGACCGATTCACGAACGCCGTCGTGTACGTCTCGCCCGACGGTGACGATGACGCGACGGCGCGCGAGGTGGCGGATTTCTGGGAACGGGTGCTCGGGGCCCACCCGGTCGTCGTGGATGCCGACACGCACGATGCCCTCATTGCCTGGACCGAACACCTTCCCCAGACGGTCGGCGCCGCCCTTGCCCACGCGCTTGCCGTCCAGGGGCCACGGGGGCTGACGTATCCCGCCGCCACGCGTCGCGCGGTGGGGCCGACAGTTGGCACCACGGAAGTGTGGCGCGACCTGCTGCTACTGAATCGGGCCCGCGTGCTGGACGCCCTCGAAGGACTCGAGACGTCCATCGGAGCGCTGCGGCGGGCGCTGCGGGAAGGCGACGCCGGTGCGCTCGAGGCCTGGCTCGAGGCGGGCGCCCGGTGGCGGCGGGAGGCGTCCCGATGAACGTCAGTGGCACGATCCACCCTCCGGGTGACAAGAGCATCACTCATCGGGCCCTCCTGCTGGCGGCACTGGCCCCAGGCGAGAGCACGATTCGCGGCGCCCTGAGCGCCGCGGACACCCGCCGCACCGCCCACGTCCTCCGCAAGCTCGGCGTGCGCGTTTCGCCCCTGCGCAGGGGCGCCACCGTGCGGATCCGCGGCGGCACCTGGCGAGCTCCCGCGGAGACGCTGCACTGCGGCAACTCCGGCACCACCGCCCGGCTGCTTCTCGGTCTCCTCGCCGCCCGGCGCTTCACCGTGCGGCTGACGGGCGATGCGTCGCTGCGGCGGCGCCCGATGCGGCGCATCACGGAACCGCTCGGGCGCATGGGTGCCACGATCTGGGAAGAGAACGGCGACCACTTGCCGCTCAGGATCCGTGGCGGACGCCTCGTGTCGCTCGAGTGGACGTCACCCGTGGCCAGCGGTCAGGTCAAGACGGCCCTGCTGTTTGCCGGGCTGGCCGGAGGCGCACGAGTGGTGGTGCGCGAGCCCGTGCGGTCGCGGGATCACACCGAGCGGCTGCTCCTGGCGCTCAAGTGCCCGCTGTCGATTGACGGGACGACGGTCGTGCTGGAGCGCGGGGCCCGGCGACTCCCGCCGCTGGCCCTCACCGTCCCGGGCGATGTCTCGTCGGCGGCCTTTCTCGTGGCCGCCGCCCTGTTGGCCGAAGCCGGCGAGCTGACCGTCGCCGGCGTGGGAGTGAACCCCACGCGGACGGGGTTCCTGCGGGTGCTCGAGCGCATGCGGGCACGCGTGACGCGGAGGGGCTTGCGCGACGAAGCCGGGGAGCCGGTCGCCGACCTCGCCGTGCGGCCGTCGGCCCTGCAAGCCACCCAAGTGGCGGCCGAGGAGATCCCGTCCTTGATCGACGAAGTGCCCGTGCTGGCGATCCTGGCGGGGCGCGCCGTGGGGGAGACGGTGTTCCGCGGCGTCGGCGAGTTGCGCGTGAAGGAGAGCGACCGGCTGAGCCTCCTTGCCGCCAACCTGCGGGCCGTCGGGATCGGGGCTGACGTGGTCGGGGACGACCTCGTGGTCCGGGGCGGTGGCGCCCCGCCGCGGGGACGGGTCGAAACCGGGGGCGATCACCGCGTGGCCATGGCGTTCGCCGCGTTGGGTACCGTTGCGGACGCCCGCGTCGCCCTGTCCGAGCGCGACAGCCCGGCGGTGAGTTACCCCGAGTTCTTCCGCGACCTGCGCCGGATCGGTGGCCGATGACCGCCAACGTCCTGGCGATTGACGGGCCGGCCGGATCGGGAAAGTCCACCACCGCCCTGGCCGTGGCCGAACGGCTGGGGTTCGCCCACCTCGACAGCGGGGCGCTGTATCGAGCGTTCACCCTGGCCGCGATCGACGCCGGCCTTCCGCTGGGCGCCGGAGCGCGCATCGCGGCGCTGGTGCGGACCCTGCCGATTCGCCTGGTGTTGGGACCGCAAGGCTTCCGTCCGGAAGTGGCGGGCGCCGATGTGTCCGAGGCAGTGCGTCGGGCGGACGTGACGGCGCAAGTGTCTGCGGTGTCGGCCCTTCCCGAAGTCCGAGCGGTGGCCAACGACCTCTTGCGCGAAGCCGCCGCGCTCCACCCCCGTGGGGTGGTGGTCGACGGGCGGGATATCGGGACCGTCGTGTTTCCGGAGGCTCCCCTCAAGATCTACCTCAGCGCCTCCGCCGAGGCTCGCGCCCGCCGGCGCCTCGAGCAGGAGGGACGGGCACACGATGCCGGCAGCGTCGCCGAGGAAACGCGCCGCCTCGCCGCCCGGGACCGCGCCGACGCCGGACGGGCCATCGCACCGCTCCGGGCGGCCGCCGACGCGGTCGCGCTCGACACGACCGACCTCTCGTTCGAGGGGCAGGTCGACGCGATCGTGGAGCTCGCCCGGAACGTGTTCTCCTAGCTTGACATAGCGTTCGCGCGCGTCTACGCTACATGTCTGTCTTTCCCGGCGGTCGGGAGAGACGTGTGTCCCGTTACCCCCCGCGAGAGGGCAGGTAGGCATCAGCATGGTCGAGTCGTCCACCCCAACCCACACCTCCGACGGCGCGTCGGTGCCGACGGAGCCCGCTTCCCTCAACATCCGCGCCGATCTCCTCGACGAGGACTATTCCACCGAGCAGTACCAGGAGATGCTCGCCCTGTACGAGGGCACGCTCCAGAGCATCGTCGAAGGTGAGATCGTCAAGTCGAAGGTCCTTCGGGTCACGGACACGCACGTCATTCTCGACGTCGGCTTCAAGTCCGAGGGCGCCGTTCCGCGGGACGAGTTCAAGGACCCCGAGGGGCTCGCGGCCGGCGACGAGGTGGAGGTCTTTCTCGAGCGGCTGGAGGATCAGGACGGCGCGGTCGTCCTGTCGAAGAAAAAGGCCGACTTCATGCGCGTGTGGGAGAAGATCCGCCACGCCTACGAGAGTGACGAGCCCGTGCGCGGCACGCTCCAGAAGAAGATCAAGGGTGGGGTCGTCGTGGACCTGATGGGGGTGGACGCGTTCCTGCCCGGGAGCCAGATCGCGCTGCGGCGCGTGCCGAACATCGACGAGCTCCTCGGGCAGTCCTACGACTTCAAGATCATCAAGCTGAACAAGCGACGCCGGAACATCGTCGTGTCCCGGCGCGTGATTCTCGAAGGCGAACGGGCGGAGAAGCGCGAGCATTTGATGAAGGAGCTCGCGGTCGGGCAGGTCCGGAAGGGCATCGTCAAGAACGTCACGGATTTCGGGGCGTTCATCGACTTGGGCGGCGTCGACGGACTGCTGCACATCACCGACATGAGCTACGGCCGCGTGTCGCACCCTTCGGAGGTCGTCGATCTCGGGAAAGAGCTCGAGGTCAAGGTCCTCGACATCGACTGGGACCGCGAGCGGATCTCCCTGGGGCTCAAGCAGCTGCAGTCCTATCCGTGGGAGAATGTGGCCGAGAAGTACCCGGTCGGCGTGCGGGTGCAGGGCAAGGTGGTATCGATCACCAATTACGGCGCCTTCGTGGAGCTGGAGCCGGGCATCGAGGGGTTGGTGCATATCAGCGAGATGAGCTGGACTCGCAACGTGCGCCATCCGTCCAAGATCGTCTCCATCGGCGAGACGATCGAAGCGGTCGTCCTCAAGGTCGATCCGCAGGAGGAGAAGATCTCGCTCGGCATGAAACAGACCGAGCAGGATCCCTGGATGATGCTCCCCATGAAGTACCCGGTGGGCACCCGCATCTCGGGCAAGGTCCGCAACCTCACGTCGTTCGGCGCGTTCGTCGAGATCGAGCCGGGCATTGACGGCCTGGTGCACATTTCCGACATGTCCTGGACGCGTCGCGTGCAGCATCCGTCGGAAGTCGTCAAGAAGAGCGACACCGTGGATGTGGTGATCCTCAACATCGACGCCGACAACAAGCGCATCTCGCTGGGCCTCAAGCAGGCGCAGGACGACCCCTGGCTCAAGATCGGCGAGGACTATCCGGTCGGCACCGACCTCGATGGGCGCATCGTCCGCGTGCTCGACAACACCGTGGTCGTGGACGTCGGGAATGATCTCGAGGGCCTGATTCCCACGTCGCAGTTCCCGGTGCCCGAAGGCCGCCGCCTCGAGGACGTGGCGAAGGATGGCTGGCTGGTCGACGTGAAGGTCATGGAGGTCGACCCCATTCATCACAAGATCGTGCTGGCGGCCACCGGACAGCCCCGCCAGCCGCCCGTTACGGAACCCCCCGTCGAGCCCAGCGATGAGGCCACCGCCGAGCCGACTGAGGCCGCGGTGGAGTTCGCGGAACCCTCGGACGATGAGGCCGCGGGGGAGGAAGCCCCGCCGGAGGGGTGACCACCGCTGACGCCGGGCGCCGCCGGCGGCTCCACGAGGGTGGAGTCGCCGGCGGTTCTGTGTCCGGCCCCATCGTGGAGGGTTGGGCATGAGCATGGAGGCGAAACTCGAGCGGCTCGACCGGCTGCGGGATGAAGCCGAGCAGGGCGGTGGACCGGAGCGCATACGCGCCCAGCACGCCAAGGGCAAGCTGACAGCGCGCGAACGGATCGACCTGCTGGTGGATCAGGGGTCGTTTGTCGAATTCGACCGGTACGTCACCCATCGCGCCACGGGCTTCGGCCTCGAGGACCAGAAGCCGCTCGGGGACGGCGTCGTCACGGGATACGGGCGCATCGACGGGCGCCTGATCTACGTCTTCTCGCAGGACTTCACCGTCTTCGGGGGATCGCTCGCCGAAGCGCACGCGCAGAAGATCTGCAAGGTGATGGACCTGGCGGTGCGCAACGGGGCTCCCATCGTGGGCCTCAACGACTCCGGGGGTGCCCGGATCCAGGAGGGGGTGGTCTCGCTCGGCGGCTACGCCGACATCTTCTTCCGCAACACCCGGGCGTCCGGCGTCGTGCCTCAGATCAGCGCGATTCTGGGACCCTGTGCCGGGGGCGCCGTGTACAGTCCCGCCATTACGGATTTCGTGTTCATGGTGCGTGGGGTCTCATACATGTTCGTGACGGGCCCCAACGTCGTGAAGACCGTCACCCACGAAGACGTGACGTCCGACGAGCTCGGCGGAGCGGACGCCCATGGGAGCATCTCCGGGGTCGCCCAGTTCGTGCTGGATTCGGAAATCCAGTGCCTGGCCGAGATCCGGCGGCTCTGCGCGTTCCTCCCCTCCAACAACGTCGACGGGCCGCCGGTGCGGCGCTCGACCGATCCGCCGGATCGGCGGGACGAGGAGCTTCTCGCGGTGGTCCCCGACAACCCCAACAAGCCGTATGACATGCACAACGTCATTCGGCGGGTGGTGGACGACGGCGAGTTACTGGAGGTGCACCAGGGATTCGGGCAGAACCTGATCGTCGGGTTTGCCCGCCTCGGCGGTCACCCGGTAGGAGTGGTGGCGAATCAGCCGGCGATGCTCGCCGGCGTCCTCGACATCAAGGCGTCGCGCAAGGGTGCGCGATTCGTGCGTTTCTGCGACGCATTCAACATCCCGCTCGTCACGTTCGAGGACGTGCCCGGCTTCCTGCCCGGCGTGGAACAGGAGCACGGCGGCATCATCGCGCACGGAGCCAAGTTGCTCTACGCTTATGCCGAAGCCACCGTGCCGAAGCTCACGGTCATCACCCGCAAGGCCTACGGGGGGGCCTATGACGTCATGAGCTCGAAGCATGTGGGCGGCGACTACAACGTGGCCTGGCCGACAGCCGAGTTGGCCGTAATGGGTCCCAAAGGTGCCGCGGAGATCCTGTTTCGGCGCGAGATCGCCGCCGCCGCGGATCCGCAGGCAAAGCTGGACGAGCTCGTCGCGGACTACCGTGAGAAGTTCGCGCACCCCTATGAGGCGGCCGCTCGGGGGTATCTCGACGACGTGATCGACCCGCGCGAAACGCGCCCGCGCCTCATTTCCGCGCTTCAGACCCTGCTCACCAAGCGCGACGTCGCTCCGCCGAAGAAGCATGGCAACATCCCCCTCTGAAGACGAGGACCATCGTGCGCCGGGTCCTGGTCGCTAACCGCGGCGAGATTGCCTGTCGGATCATCCGCGCGTGCCACGAGGAGAATCTCGAGGCGGTCGCCGTGTACTCCGAGGTCGATCGGCTCAGCCCACACGTCAGGGCCGCGGATGTCGCCGCGGAACTCGGACCCGCGCCGGCTCGAGAATCGTATCTGCACGTCGAGCGCCTGCTGGACGCCGCCAAGCGCACGGGGGCCGACGCGGTCCATCCCGGTTACGGGTTCTTGGCGGAGCGGGCCGGTTTTGCCGAGGCCGTCGAGCGGGCCGGACTGATCTTCATCGGTCCCTCGCCCGATGCGATCCGGGCCATGGGGGAAAAGACGGAGGCACGACGGCGGATGGAGGAGGCGGGCGTCCCGGTCGTGCCCGGGACGACGGCGCCAGTCACGACCGCGGCCGAGGCTGCCGCGGTGGCCAAGCGGCTCGGCTTCCCCATCATGCTCAAGGCGGCCGCCGGGGGCGGTGGCAAGGGCATGCGACGGGTCGCCGCGCCCACACAGCTCGAGTCCGCCTTCCGCGCGGCGAGCTCCGAAGCCCTCGGCGCGTTCGGCGACGGCGCCGTTTATGTCGAGCGGTTCGTCGAGCGCCCCCGACACATTGAGGTGCAGATACTCGCCGACACCCACGGGACGGTCGTGGACCTCGGGGAGCGGGAGTGCTCGGTGCAGCGGCGGCACCAGAAGCTGATCGAGGAAGCCCCGTCACCGGCGGTGGACGCGGATCTCCGGACCCGGATGGGCGCCGCCGCCGTCCAGGCGGCGCGGGCCGTGGCCTACCGCAGCGCGGGGACGGTGGAGTTTCTGCTGGCGCCGGACGGCGTGTTCTACTTTCTCGAGATGAACACCCGCATCCAGGTGGAGCACCCTGTCACCGAACTCGTGTACGGAGTGGATCTCGTCCGCGAGCAGCTTCGGATCGCGCGGGGCGAGCCGACCACCGTCAAGGGCGGCCTTCGCCCGCGGGGCCACGCGATCGAGTGCCGCATCACGAGCGAGGATCCGTTCGGCGGGTTCCTACCGGCCACCGGGCGCATCGAATTCCTGCGGCTTCCCTCCGGGCCCGGCGTCCGCTGGGACGGCGGCATCGACACCGGCAACGAGGTCGGCGTGCATTACGACCCCTTGCTCGCCAAGCTGATCGTCTGGGGCGAGACGCGCGCGCTCGCGATCCGCCGCATGGCGCGGGCCCTCGACGAGTTGCTGATCGTCGGGGTGCCCACGTCGCAGCCGTTCCACCGCCGGGTGATGGACGAGCCGACGTTCGGCCGGGGTGAGTACGATATCAGCTACATCGACCGCGTGGGCGGCGATCTGCTGTCGCGGAGGCCCGCGCCCACGCTGTTGCAGCATGCGGCGCTGGCTGCCGCCCTCGCCGAGCATGAGGCACGGAACGCCTCGGTCGCCCTCGCCCCATCGAACGGAGATCCACCCCCGAGCGCCTGGCTGCGCGCCGCGCGGCTGCAGGGATTGCGATGACCACCGTGGAGATCCTGCGAATTGCGGCCGGCGGGGACGGGGTCGGGCGTCTGCCGGACGGGATGGCGGTGTTCGTCCCCCGGAGTGCGCCACGCGACGTGCTCGCCGTCGAGATCACGGAACGGAAGGCACGCTTTGCGCGCGCGCGCCTCGTGCGCATCGAGTCGGCGGGACCGACCCGAGTGTCGCCGCCGTGTCCGCACTACCAAGCGGACCAGTGCGGCGGGTGCCAGTTGCAGCACCTCGATCCCGACGGCCAGCGCGCCGCCAAGAGCGCGATCATCGGCGATGCCCTGCGCCGCCTCGGCCGGCGGACGGTCGACGACCCGCCCGTCGAAGCCGCTCCCGCCGTCTGGCGATACCGGACCAAGCTCACCTTGGCCGTCTCGGCGGACCGCCGGACCGTCGGCCTGCGCCCGCTCCACCGACCGCAGGAGGTGTTCGAACTCGACGACTGCCTCATTGCCGCCGAGCCGCTGATGGAGTGCTGGCACCGGGTGCGCGCCCTGCGTCACCTGCTGCCGGACGGGACGACACACCTCGTGCTCCGCCTCGACCGGACGGGGCGGTTGCATCTCGGCGTGCAGGGGGGGATGCCCCCGTGGGACGCCGAGCCCCTCGCCAAGGCCGCCGGGGGCGACATCTCGGTCTGGTGGCAGCCCGCCCGCGGAGCGGCCCGCGTCATGGCCGGACCGCAACCCGGGTTCCCGGCACTGGCGTTCACGCAGACGAGTCCGGCACTGGCCGAGCGGATCCGAGCCGAGGCGATCGAGGCCCTGGCCCCGACGGCCGGGAAGACCGTCTGGGATCTCTACGGTGGGGTGGGGGACTCGGCGCGCGCCCTGACCGTGGCCGGCGCGCACGTGTGGAGCGTGGATGCGGACCGGTCGGCCGTCGAGTGGGCGGAGAGCCACCCCAGCCCCGAAGGCATGTCGCAGCCCCCCCGCTTCCTGCACGCCCGCGTCGAGGAGGCCCTTCACCGGCTCCCGCCGCCCGACGCCGTCCTGCTGAATCCACCCCGTACCGGCGGCCATCCCGCGCTCTTCAAGGCCCTGGAACGGCTCGCCGCCGGCGGCGTGGCGCGCAGGGTGGCCTACGTCTCGTGCGATCCGGCCACGTTGGCCCGGGACCTGGCCCGCCTGCCGACGTACGCTCTCCGGCAGCTGCGGGCCTACGACCTGTTCCCCCAGACGAGCCACGTCGAGACGCTCACGGTGCTGGAGGCGACGTGAAGTACACCGTCACCATCCGCGACGCCAGCTTCGAGATCGAGCTGCACGGCGGCCAGGCCCGGATCGACGGGAAGGAAACCGAGGCCACCCTGCATGCCGTACCCGGAAGCCCGCAGCGCCAGTTGGTGCTCGGGGGCCGGACGGAGAGCTTCGCGATGGTACGGCGGGACGGCGTCTGGGAGGTGCAGAAGGGGGGTGAGACCTACCTGGTCAGCGTTGTGGACGAGCGAACCCGGCAGCTGCAAGCGATGACGCAAGCCGGCGCCGCGGGCAGCAGCCACGCGGTCGTGCGGGCGCCCATGCCCGGCTTGGTGGTGCGGGTCGAGGTCGGCGAGGGAGCCATCGTGCGGGCCGGGCAGGGGCTGGTGGTCCTTGAGGCCATGAAGATGGAGAACGAGCTCACCGCACCCGTCGCGGGTCGCGTCTCCGCGGTGCATGTGAGGGCGGGTCACGCCGTCGAGAAGGGGACCCCGCTGGTGGAGGTGTCCGGGGAGGGTTGACCATGACTGGGGGACCCGGTAGCTTCCGAGTCTGTCTGAGTTTACGGGATCGCACGTTGGCAACGCGGCACGCATGAAGACCTACACACTGAAGGCCGCCGATATCGAGCACCGCTGGCACGTGGTGGACGCCGAGGGCGTGGTCCTCGGTCGCCTCGCGAGCCGGGTGGCGCAGCTCATTCGGGGCAAGCACAAGCCGACCTTCACTCCGCACATGGACGGCGGCGACTACGTCGTGGTGATCAACGCCGAGAAGGTGCGCCTCACGGGCCGGAAAGCGGAGCAGAAGACGTACTTCCGGCACACCGGGTACATGGGCCACGGTCGGTTCACCCCGGCCGGTGAGATGCTGCGGAAACACCCCGACCGGGTCATCGAGAAGGCGGTGTTCGGCATGTTGCCCAAGACCACGCTGGGACGGCAGTCGCTGCGGAAGAAGCTCAAGGTGTATGCCGGGCCGACGCATCCGCACCAGGCGCAGCAACCGGTGCCTCTGAAGCTCACGAAGGACCAGGCATGACCGCGCAGCCCGAACTCCGCTGGCATTCCGTCGGCCGCCGCAAGACGAGCGTGGCCCGGGTGTACCTCACCCCGGGCTCCGGCAAGTGGAGCGTGAACGGCCGCACCCTGGGTGACTATTTCCCCCGGCAGTCGCTGGTCCAGCACATCCAGCAGCCGTTCCAGGTCACCGACACCCTTGGCGCTTTCGACGTGAAGGCCCGGGTCAGTGGGGGCGGGCAGACCGGACAGGCGGGAGCGGTGCGGCTGGGTATTGCGCGGGCGCTCGTCCTGGCCGACGATACGCACCGGCGCAAGCTGCGCGCGCACGGGCTGCTGACCCGCGATCCGCGGGCCGTCGAACGCAAGAAGCCGGGCCGGCCGGGCGCCCGGAAGCGCTTCCAGTTCTCCAAGCGGTAAACCAAGGCCTGGCACCAACGACGCACACCGCTGGACCCGGTTCTGGGTGTTCGCCCATGCGGCGGATCGGCATCGGGGACGAAGGCGGTGGACGACACAACCCATGACGAGGACCATGTCGCAGCCGATCTTGCAGGAACTGCTCGAAGCAGGCGTCCACTTCGGCCACCAGACGCGCCGGTGGAATCCCAAAATGCGGCGCTTCATCTTCGCCGAGCGCTCGGGCATCTACCTCATCGACCTTCAGAAGACGCTGGCGCAACTCCAGGCGGCCCAAGACCTGTTGCGGGCCGTCGTGCTTCGCGGGGATAACGTGCTGTTCGTCTGTACCAAGAAGCAACTCAAGCAGGTGGTGCAGACGGAGGCCGATCGGGGTGGCGCGTTCTGGGTAACCGAGCGTTGGCTCGGTGGGACCCTCACGAACTTCCAGACGATCAAGAAGCAGATCCGCCGGCTGAAGGAGATCGAACAGGCACAGGAAGAGGGCGCGTACAACTTCTTCACCAAGAAGGAGCAGCTGCTCTTCCAGCGCGAGAAAGAGAAGCTCAACCGCTACCTCGAGGGCATCAAACGGATGGGGCGGTTGCCGGGTGCATTGTTTGTCGTCGATGCCAAGAAGGAGAAGATCGCCATTGCCGAAGCCAACAAGCTCGGGCTCCCGGTGATCGCGATCGTCGACACCAACGCCGATCCCGACCTCATCACGGTGCCGATTCCGGGCAACGATGACGCCATCCGGTCGGTGGCGCTGATCACGAAGGCGCTCGTGGACACCATTGCGGAAGCGCGGACCCAGGTGCCCGTCCGCGAGGTCGCGGAGGACGCGGAGTCCTTCACGTACAGCACCGACGCGGAGGAAGCGGACGCCGAGGAGCAGCGGCGCCGCAAGAAGCCGCGGCGCAAGCGGCGGCCGAAGCCAGAGGCGATTGCGGCGCGCCTGAAGGGGGATGCGGCCGAGGGCGGCGGGGCGGCTGCAAACGGCGACGAGGCCGGATCGGGCGACGAGTAGCCCGGCCCAGGCTTCCACGGCCGACCGCCGACCGCCGTCCGTCTGACACCGTTGGTGCAGGGGGCGGCGGTCGTCGCATGTAGCGAACCGGATCGCAGCGATCCGGTCATCACTGACAACCCGAAGGTGTGAAGGATGACCATGACCATTACGGCGAAAGACGTGGCCGCCCTGCGGGCGCGGACCGGCGCCGGGATGATGGACTGCAAGAAGGCTCTCGAGGAGACCGGAGGGGATGTCGAGAAGGCCGTGGACCTCCTGCGGCAGAAGGGCATCGCGCGGGCGGAGAAGCGCGCGGGCCGCGGCGCCGCCGACGGGCTCATCGGCCATTACGTGCACTTCAACGGCAGGGTCGCGGTGCTGGTCGAGATCAATTGCGAGACCGACTTTGTGGCCCGCACCGAGGACTTCCAGACCCTGAGCCGCGACATCGCGCTGCACATCGCCTCGGCCAACCCGATCGCGGTTTCCGCGGCGGAGCTCCCGGCCGACGTCCTGGAGCGGGAAAAAGCCATCTATGCGGCTCAGGCAGCCGAGTCCGGGAAA